>JACPVK010000271.1 GCA_016191795.1 Gammaproteobacteria bacterium | reverse complement strand
GAGATATTCGTATTGATGCAGTGGTAAGCCGGGTGGCATGTCCTGTCGTAGATGGCCCACAACTGGAAACAGCCCCGTTACAGATGGATTCGTGACATGGATGCGGCGCTGGATACTGGTGTGGTCTGAGGCTTCGGGTGTATGCGCTATACCGGCGCGAATCGGGTTTAAATCGACATATGTCATACACGCCAACAAGGCGACTTCATCCAGTAAGGCCTGGGATTTGAACCGGCCCTCCCAAAAACGGCCAGTGCAGTCATCTTCGGCATTCGCCTGCCGGGCAATGCTTTCATTGAGTACACGCATAAACCAGCTGATATCCATTAAGCGTTCGCGCCATGTGCTGGTTATTTGCTGTAGTGTGGCGAGCTCCGCCGAGGTCATCTGTTCGCCCCGAGCATAACGTTGCGACAAGGCATGGCCACTAAACAGCTGATGCCACTGTTGAATAATCTCATCCATGCTCCAACTGCATGCGGCTTGTTGATTCACATGCAACACCACATGATAATGATTCGACATCACCGCATAGGCACACACATCCAGCGCAAAGATACGGGCCAGCACCAGGATCTTATCTTCAATCCACTGTCGGCGATGTTCAAAACTTTGACCGGTTAAGGTGTCTGTGCCGCATAAAAAGGCACGACGCACACAACGGGATACACAGTGGTAGTAAGGCGTGGAGGCCAGGGATACCTGGCTGTACCGGGGCTTGGGCATGACAACGTCCTTATCATGGGGAAAGCCAGACGATAGTGGTTGAGGTTTTTAGATGTCAAATATATATTGGGTGTCCGGATAAAAACTAGTTCTAATAAAAGGCTCAAACGATTTAGTTTACGCGGTAAAAAGAAGGTACAAGGCCAGTGGCAATTGTATTGTATGGTGCATAACATTGAGAAGTTAGCCAATTATGGAAGGTTGGCGGCATGAAATGGAAAGAACAGATGCGTTTTTCCTGAAAACAGAATAAAACATTTACGCGTTTCAAAAAACTATGACAGATTACATAAACAATTTTAACCAATATTGGTTGCTGGATAAGCTCGGTTGTTTTCGGGTTTTTCTACAGCCTCGTTATAAGCTCACAGGAATAAAAGCATGGAAAAAAAACTAGCAAAAGTTCTAAGTGAGCATATAGTGTCAAGTAGCAAATAATTAAATTTTATAATCAAGCAGCTAAAGGAAGATCTGCCTGAAACAGAATTTAAAATATATGTGAAAAAAATATCACATATTATGGCATTAAATTTTGACGTTCTAGATCTTATAGGTAAAAAGCATCCTGAATTAAACCCATTTGAAAATACTGAAACAAGGCATGATATTACTAGGCAAAGAATTAAAGATATTGAAGAAAAAGCATTAAAGCTAATTCGTAATGACAAAGGAGATGATCCTGGTGCTGCATAAAGATAAAGCTTATAACAAGTCATTAAACATCATTCGCTTCGCTCATTCGGACGCGCAAAAAACAGCGCGCCAGTTAATTCGTTAGGCATGCGTACTTTCGAGTCAAACAAGCTTCTCTCCCGCCTTCGGTTGCTCAGTCCAGAAAGACAGGCAAGCTTCGCCCTTGCCTGTGCAGAACGTTTGCAGCCCTATCGCGAATTTTCCGATGACCCGAATGCCATGATGCTGGTGAGAAATGTCTTGGATACGGCGTTTGACTGCATTTCGGGCAACACCGCTAGCCTGGAAAGGTTGCGCTCCCTCTCCGCGGTTTTGGAAGAAGCCCCTTACCTCGATGATGATGCCGCGGCCTCTGCGGCATATGTGGCGCGGTGTCTGTTGTCCGGAAAGGCTGAGAATGCAGTTTGGGCCGCTCAAAGAGGCTACGATGCGCGTGATCGTGAGGCACAGACTCAAGTAGAGGGTGACACCATAACTACCGCAGACGAGAACCGTATCCTTTCGTATCCCTCTGTTCAAGAAGAATTGGAAAGACAAATGTCAGACCTTGACACCTTGGAAGGTAGTGCTAATGATGTCGCAACCGTTGCGCTACGTGCAAGAAATGACGCAAATGCCTAACTATGTTTTCAACCGGACGCGGTGAGACGGCGTACCGTTTTCTATTGTATCGTGGCCCGCGCCGGTTAAAACGACGTTATGCATTTAAATAGAGAGCCGGATTCCCTGACATGAAAATAGCAATACTCGGCGGTGGCGTTGCCGGTGTCAGTAGCGCCATTGCACTCAAGCAGAAAGGCTTCGACGTCAGCATCTACGAAAGACACGAGTCCGCATCGAATATTGGCGCCGGCATTGTTGTGTGGCCCAATGCGGCGTATGTGCTGGAACAGCTCGGCGTGCTGAACGAAATTGAAGCCGTGTCCGGGCATCCGTAACTAAAGGGACACCTAACTAACTAAAGGGACACCCACATTAAGAAACCGTTGGAAAACTTAAGAAAATCTACGCATAACAAGTCGCTCGTTCGGACGCAAACTACGCTATTAACTAAAGGGACACCCACATTAAGAAAACCCGCTCTATTAACTAAAGGGACACCCACATTAAGAAAACCCGCTCCTACACAAAAAAACGCCCGGCATTGGAGCCGGGCGAATACAGCTACAACTGCTGTTGCTGTGAGTTAATCTTAAAACCTGTATGTTATAGCGGTATAAATCGAGCGACCCATGCCAGGAACGGTTACGCCCCAGGCCACGTCGGTGCCAGACATGGTTTTTCCCTGGCCAAGATACGCGCCACCTGATGGCTGGTTGTAAAATTTATCGAATACATTCTCTATACCCACATCAAAACGCAACTGTTCCCAGGCGCGGCTGGCGCGTAAATGCAACAGGCTGTATGAGCTGGTTTCCATTTCGTTACGCGTTGCCGATACATTTGTTTTGTCGTCCACCACTTCTGCTTCAACGCGATTGGTCCATTGCGCCACTTTTTGAACCACGGCCAGTTTCATATTAAGAGGCATCATGTTGTAGAGGTTGTCGCCGGTGGTATCGTTTTTACCGCGCACGTAACTCACCAGGCCACTGACTGCGAAATCACCGAATGATGTGTCCTGCGCCAGCGGATGATGTCCGGAAATATCCAGGCCGTAAATATCAGCGCTTTGATTAACAAATTGCAGATACACAAACGCATCGGTGGCTGTCTGGTTAGCCGCACCGCAATTGGTGTTGACCGAAACGCAACGTTCGGCATCAATGTAGTCATTAATATGTGTGAAATAGGGCGACACTTTCAGGCCCCATTGTTCCTGCGCTGCATCGTGCCAGTCCAACGTGGCGCTGACGGTGTGCGCCACTTCCGGTTCCAGATTAAGGTTGCCTACATAACCATTACCATCACCGGCCCAGTTGATCATGCGCATGGCCATGCCACCGGTAGACCAGGTGTAGCGCTCATATAAATTGGGTGAGCGGGTTTTTTGTGCGTAGCCAAATTCGATGGTGTTGCCAGCATCGGGTGTGTAACGCGCCAGTAAAGTTATATCCAGATTGTTATCGGTTTTTTCGCGGTCGGCTGCATTGAATGCGGTTGACTCGGCCAGATAATCTGCCGATGTGGTGTTGTAGCCCTGCACGATACCGGTATTCATTTTGACCTGTTCACCACGCACACCAAACTGGCTTAACCATTGTGCATTCCACTGTGTTTCCCATTCAGCGTAAAGCGCAATGCGATCACGTTCACCATCGTGAATATTCCAGAACACATCCGGCCACATACCTTTGCCAGAGGGATCCCACCAGTCATCCAGACGATATTGCTGCACTTCACTGCCAACGCGCAGCACATCACGATCCGACAGTGTTATATCGGCTTTAACAATGGCACCGCTGTTTTTACCTTCGGTGTCCATCGGCATGCCCGCGGCACAACCGGTCGCACCACCGGATGGCACACAGGGAATACCATCGGTGGCTACACTGGAGCCATACCAGAATAATTTGTCATCGTAAAACTGCATTTTGTGGCGTGTGTTTTCGTTATAGGCGCGCGCTTCCAGTACACCCCAGTTGTACGTGCCTTCATAGCGCAAATTGATTTGTTCGCTGTCGTTGCCGGTCATGTCCATGCGCTGGTTTGGCCAGCCCTGATACGGAATATCCTGCACACCCAACGTCAGTTCATACAGATGATTATCCTGACGCATGGCCATGGCGAGTGACTGGTTGGTGGATTTGTACATCGTGGAACCCACTTCATCCGCATCCAGCCACTCACGCCCTGCGGCGGCAAGGCCGGCGGGTTTGAAATCGTCACCGGCTTTGTAATCGTCTGCTTTGGCGGTTGAACCGCGATAATTCAGGCTCAAACTTTCGGTTGCCAGTGTGGCGGCAAGGTTGCCACCCACGGCATGACCATTGCTGCGGTAGTAACCACCAATTTCACCTTTGGTGAGCAGATCCTGGCCGGGCGCAGCGAATTGCGGTGCGGGTGATTCAACATGAATAGCGCCACCAATACTGTCACCGCCAACACTCACCGGCACGATGCCGGCAAATACTTTAATTAAGCTGACGTTGGATGGATCGATATAAGACAGCGCCGGGTTCATGTGATTACCGCAGGCAGAAATCAGATCCATGCCATCCACCTTGATACGCAAACGATCATCCGCCAGACCATCGAGCATCGGCAGCCCGGAAACACCGCCGGCAGTATAAATATTCATGCCGGGAATATCGCGTAACAAACTGGCGGTATCGCTGGTGGCTGCACGCTTGCTGGCGAGGTTATCGGCATCGAGTACAACACTCGGTGCTGCGGCTTTATCGCGATGGGCACTCACGGTAATTTCCGGCAGTGTTGTGCTTTCTTCTGCGAGTACGCCGGCATTCATCATAAATGAACCGGGCAAGCTTAACGATACAGCCAGTGCAAGATGTTTTTTGGCAAACGACATTGATGCCTCCTTAGGCAATTAGATTTTGTAGACCCGGCGGAGGGAGCCAATAAACAGAGGAACAGCTTGAAGGCGTAATGCTTACCGCGCGCCATGCACACGAAAAAACTTAAACCAGACATTCCCCGGCAATGGCACCGGATTGTTGGGCGCATATTAAACTGAAACGTACTGCACGCCGATGTGACAAATTGTCGCGCGTGCGCAATTAAAATTGATCAGGATCAAGTTGAACCGGTCTGCGTATGAACGACAGGAATATTGAAATATATTTTTTACATTTTATATTTTAAAAAAAAGAAATTTATTAACCCGGCGCGTTTTTCATTATCGGTACATCATGTCTTTATTTTGGCAGACAATGTTTAACGCGGGTTAATCGTATCGCAGGATTGATATGCGAGAGCGGGCCATGCCCGCGACATGGCAGGTAAGCGCATGTCACTATGAAATTCAAATCAACAACAATAAATTAAGGATGGTCTTATTAATTAATAATTCCGTCATTCCCGCGACGCCTGCATGGATGTAGGCGGTAGAGCGACGCAGGAGGCCAAAGCCGAAAGCGGGAATCCATATTACGCTGATTTTAAAAAGCTGGATTCCGGGTCTTCGCTACGCTACGCCCGGAATGACGAATTAATCAGAGGTTTCTTAAAATTCATCTTTCTTTATTTGTGTTTATTAGCGTGCTTTTGCGGATAATTTCATTTCTTAATAATGTCGCGGGCATGGCCCGCTCCCACATTACCTGCCAGGCGCCCTGCGTGCCTGATCCATCAAATACTATTAACCCGGCAGCGAACAATATCTGGCTATGCGGTAGTAGGGTGCGCCGTGCGCACCATTTATCATGGTGCGCACGGCGCACCCTACGAAACCATTAACCCGACAATGTTTGCCGCCGAGTTAATATATATTTACGGTTAATGCATTTTCCAAACAGTGTAAGATGCCTTATGCAACGCTATAAAATCCTCCATCGCACCTATTACAACTTTGCCGGACTTGTCGTGCTCGGTCCGCATAGTTTACGGCTGCGGCCCAAAGAAGCTCATGCGTTACGTATTGAATCTTCCACCCTCAGGATTACCCCGCCCGCCACGCTGTTGTGGCACCGGGATGTAGAAGGTAATTCAGTGGCCATAGCCACGTTTGATTTACCCACCACACAACTGATGGTGGAGAGTGAAGTCATTATTCAGCAATACAATGAAACACCACTGGATTTTATGGTGGCGTCCTACGCGATGCATTTTCCCTTTACCTACCAGCGTGATGATCTGGTTTTGCTGGCACCCTATATGGCCTTGCCTACACACAAAACCAGCAAACGGGTGACAGCATGGGTCGCCGATGTCTGGCAACCCGGCGAAGCCATACAAACCTATACCCTGCTCAAGCGGCTGGCCAGCTACATCCATAAATCGCTGCAATATAAAGTGCGCGAAGAACCTGGCGTACAAACCGCTGAGCAAACCCTGTCGTATGGTGCCGGCTCCTGCCGCGATTTTGCCCTGCTGTTTATGGAAGCGGCGCGCTGTATGGGACTGGCCTCACGCTTTGTGAGTGGTTATCTGTATGTGCCCACGACCACCGGCGATTTGGGAGCCACCCATGCCTGGGCTGAAGTGTATTTACCGGGCGCCGGCTGGAAAGGCTTTGACCCAACAGCCGGCGAACTCGCCGGTGCCGATCACATAGCCGTGGCCGTAGCCAGGCTACCCGCCTCGGTACCACCCATCGAGGGCTCATTCGTTGGCCCGCCGGGATCTACTATGGAAGTGGGTGTATGGGTAAACAGGATTTAAAACAAGCCCGGTGTATTTGACTAGATAAGATGCCTATTCCAAAATCGGGTAATGATGGGTAATACAGAAGTGTGTCATGGCTAAAAACACCCATATCAGCCCGGGATTTTGGCTGCTGGCCAATACGCCACTGGCAGGCAGGGCATGCGATTCCATCCTGTATGGTTACAAAAAATTCCCAAACGGCAGTCATATTATTTTTGACATGGAGGTGGGGTCCCAACGAAACGCATTGTGCGTATTCTGCATAAAAACAGGGATGTTGAATCGACGCTCTTTAAACCTGGTAACCCGTAGCATGCTCAAAAAGCAAACAGCCTGTACGCCGCATCAATACCCTGCACCCGGGCGTATATTCAAAATCAATCAGGGGAACACTGTGTGAAAACCTTTCACTGCACATGTGGCAACACCCTGTATTTTCCCAATAGTCTTTGCCTGGCGTGCAACCGGGCAGTCGGTTATTTACCGGATGAAAAACAACTCAGTGCCATAGTACCTGCCGCCACCGGCCACCTGCTCGCCACTTACAATGGCCGCCAGTATAAAAAATGTAAAAATTACAGCGATTACGATGTCTGCAACTGGCTGGTGCCGATTGAGGACGCACAGGATTACTGCGTTTCCTGCCGTTTGAACCAGATTATTCCCAATCTGAATGAGCCCAAAAACATCACCCTGTGGTATCGCATCGAGCAGGCCAAGCGGCATTTGCTGTACACACTATTCAGCCTGCATTTACCAGTGCTGAATCGCAGCGAAGACCCGGTACACGGCATGGGTTTTGAATTTATGGAAGATGAAACCGCTTACGACGAATTTACCAATGAGCTCACCACAAAACGCAGCGTCATCACCGGCCACAACGCCGGCATCATCACTATTAACCTGCTCGAGGCGCAACCCAGCAAGCGGGTAAAAATGCGCGAAGAAAT
>JACPVK010000270.1 GCA_016191795.1 Gammaproteobacteria bacterium | reverse complement strand
CGCCAGTGTCAGGAAAAAAATATCCCGCTGGTGATTGTCAACGCACGGTTGTCGCATAAAACGCGCAATGTGAATGACTGGGTTAAGCAGCTCTATTCCATGGCATTGCAAAAAGTCTCACAGGTATTGTGTCGTACTCAGGCTGATGCCGATGCTTTCATCGAGCTGGGTGCAGCCGCGAACAAGGTAAAAGTAATTGGTAATTTGAAATTTGCCGCGCAGGGTGATGCGACACACCAGCCGCCGTCGCATTTTACTGACAGGCCATATGTACTGGCAGCCTCTACGCATAGTGATGAAGAATATCAGCTGGCAAAGATGTGGCCATCAGCTTCTGCACAAAATCATTTACTGGTGATAGCGCCCCGGCATCCAAAACGCCGTGACGATATTCTGCGCCAGCTGCAACCACTGGCCATGCAAATCGCGGTGCGTAGTCATGGCGATGTTATAACAGAGGCGACGCAAATTTATCTGGCGGATACGCTGGGCGAATTGCTGTCGTTTATGACGCGGGCGGATGTTGTCATCATGGGCGGTTCGCTGGTGCAACGTGGCGGGCAAAATTTGCTCGAGCCGGCGCGGTTGGCCAGAGCTATTATTGTTGGGCCACACATGTTTAATTTTGCGGCGGAAACGGCATTGTTTTTACAGCATCGTGCCTGTTTACAGGCGCAGGATATCGAGGAAATGGCGCAGATGCTGTCATCTTGTTTGAGTGATTCCGCCATGCGCACAGAGCTGGGTCGCCAGGCACAGCAGTTGATGCAAACTCAGGGCGATATGGCTGAAAGGTATCTGTCGGCCATTGGTGAAAATTATCACGACTTGCTGTCGTTGTAACCGGCCAGTAAAAACTGCCAGTCCTGTTCCGTAAAATAATAAGGTGAGTGCAAGCCCTGTAATTTCAGCAGAGATCGATGCAGCCGGGGAAGATTGCCGGCTTTTAATTGCGCATCACCGGTGATGCGGCACTTGTCAAAGTCAATCAGATAAATTTTTTGTTGCGCATCAATCAGTATGTTGTTGGCATTGAGGTCGGCGTGATAAATATCGTGCAGATGAAATGTTTTCAGGCATTGTCCGATATGGTGCCAAAGCGTTTCGGATAAAGCTTGCTGCTGCAACAAACTGCTGAGATTGCTGCATTGCGGTATACGCTCCAGCAGTATGTCGGTGCGATGCAAACCGCAAACACGTCCGGCAGGCCAGACTGCACGGGCAGCAATCGGGCGTGGCACGGGTAAATCGAGCGTATACATATAGTGTAACAATCGCCATTCTTTCCAGGCGCGGCTGTGTTCCGCCTGCCAGGCCAGATACAAATCACGATTAAGTCTGGCCACCATTCCGCCACGAAGATAATGGCGTAATACCCATTGCCGGACTGGTTGCTCAGGGGAATCAAGCTCAATAAACCAGGATTCACCACGACCTGACCCGGTTGATTGCAGGGTGCTGTGCAGTTTTAGCCAGTGGATATTAAAGAAATGGTCATCCGGATTCGCCAGCTGGTTTGCGTCAAACAAAATATGGCTGTTGCCAAAGCGAATAGTCTGCGGATTTGTCCTGGATGCCATGCCTGCTACCTGGTTACACAAAATATTATTAACGGGTTCCTGCTGGCGGTGTGCGCCGTCAACCCTGCGCAGGATACAACATTGGATCTCTGTCTCACACAGCTAATCAATGATCCTGATTTGCGTGCGAGCGGGTTTTGACATTGTCAGGACCAGATTAAGAGATGAAAGACCCGGATTTACCCCGAAGAGGTGATGGCATACCTCCTCATGCTGTCTTTACAATGATTTGATTGCTGACTATAAAGTTGTCAGGGCTTTCTAACTCATTGGGGTGATTATATGTTGTGTCAAAAAAAATCCGTGGCTCTGCTAACGGTATGCCTGCTGGCTACTTCCGGTGCGGTGCTGGCGGATGGCGTTTTTCTGGGCAGATCGGTTGAAGCGCACGAGTTAACGAACACTGAGAGCGCTCAGCTTGATGCCGAGTTGTCGCGTCAATTTGGGTCTCCGACACCCGAGACTCTTGTGAAGAGCAACAATCCATGGGATGCCAAGAAGAAACAGGCCCAGAATCAAACCCAAAAGAAGGCAAGCTGGGGTGATTGTCGCGATTATGCCTTGCAGCAGCGCAACCTGTGTTACAAGGAAGGTCGCGATGCCTATTCCTGCGAGCGCTATTACGAAGCGCGTACAACCAAGTGTGATAAAAAGTATTGAGATATTCGCGTACAGCAGCTGGTTAGCTACTGATTAGCCGCCAGCTGAGCGAAGCGCCCGCGAGATAACAGGGTGAAATAAACAAAAACGCAAACAGCCTGCTGTATCTATCCATTTCTTTATTCTCCTGTTCGCTCAAATCCACGTAGCTGGATTTTTTCATTTTTGAGAGCGCATATTGATCCCAGGCAAGTGCGAAGATCAGTAACGGAATCACCAGCCAGCCTATCATGGCTGATGTTTCCGGGTTGAAGTATCCGTAAACGAAAACAAAGCCGATAGCGCCAGAAGCAAACTCCGCCAGTATGTAGAAAAAACTTTTTTGATCACGATAATCCTTGATCAGGGCAATCGTGATCATCAGTGTTAAAGCTACCAGATATGTAATGGCCCACCACGGCATAATGAGTACCTGTATGACATTGTTTTTTTATTATGTTTGTTTTTACATCGCCTGCTTAATCAGATAGCGCGATAATTCCAGGGCGTTTGCCTGTTCTTCCGTTAAGCCATGATCTTCCAGCATATCGATGCTGGCAGTCGCCTGTTCCTTGAAAAGCAGGGTTTCGAGTACCGCAGAGAGCGCATGTATGCGCTGCTGTGCGATTACCAGATCCAGCATGCGACCATAAGGCTTTAATGCCTCGATATAATCTACGGCCTTCACAAGTATCAATGATTCGTAGACACCCTGCTCAGTGAGATAAGCCAGAGGTTTGGATAGCTGATTGTTGAGATCGATTTGCACATTGCCATCCGACAGCATCTCCAGTGTGTTATGTGTTTGTTTAAGACAGATGTACAGATTGCGTAAATGGTTGTGTATGTCCAGACGCTCCTGGTGACTGGTGCGCTGAATGAATTGTTCGCGGTTGGCGGTGATAGTCAGGAACTGTAAGGCGAGTGCATCGATATGATGGAGTAATGACTTAACCGAGTACTCGTTTTCCGAGCCTATTAACTGAGATGAATCAAATCCGGACTGCTGCAAACGCAACAACAATGAGTTGTTCATCGTCTTGATATCAACCAGTACGGAATTAATTTTGCTGGTCGATAGGCTCATGACGTTAACTGCACTATTTCGTTGTGAAAAAAACAGAAGGCGTTGATTACATAACCTGTCATGGCTGGCAGGTTGAGCATACTGACGTTGTTATGTGTATTGCGTATGTCACCAGGGTTCAACGCTTCATTCCATGCTGAAGAAAACCTGCGACTGACTATATAGGGGGTGATGCCGAGGGGTCAAGCACAAGGGGCGGTGATTTTTTCCCGGTAGCACTGAATGTGCAACACAACCGCCGAACGGTAGGAAATGAACGGTGCAATGAAAAAAATTGAATATTTTTTGAACAAATTTTGTGTGTGCTATTGGTTGCCAACAGCACACACAAAGGTATCAGCTGCCGCGCATCATAAGCATATACTGAATTTTCATGGTGACAGCGCTGCCGGTAATAATTGCCAGCAACGCAATAATGGAACCGACAGCGAGCGTGGAAACACCGGTAATGCCCTGACCAATCGTACAGCCCATGGCCAGAATGCCACCAAAGCCCATGAGTACGGCGCCAATCACATGAGTGAAGAAATCTTTGGCATTGAAGAACCATTCGATGCGAAACGATTTGCTGATCAGTGACCACAGTAATGAGCCAAGGACCACACCGAATACCGCCATCACACCGAAGGTGAGCAATGTGCTGTCAAATCCCTTGCCCATATAACCGGCCGTCTGGCCTATCGGGTTGATGAAGGTAAATGATTGCGGACTTAAGGGGGCGCCATCGGGCTTGTCTTCCAGGTTGGGGTGAAAATCCGGGTACATGTCCCAGTATTCCATGGTGGGGTTAGCCGAATCGCGCAGGGAAACGGGCTCGCCTTCGATATTGATGGACAGATTGGAGCTGATATACCAGGCCGCGAGGACGATGAGCCCCACTGCCAGGCCGCCGAGAATGTTATCGAAGCTGCTGCGAAAATCAGCCGATTTAAAAATAAAGCCAATCAGCGCCAGGCCCAGCAGTACGCCGATAATGAGTCGGGTATTCACGGCATTGTCTGCGGCCAGTATCGAGCCCAGATCCTGCTGGCCTGACAGGCTGACAGCCAGAGGACGCAGCCAGTCAATGAACAACACCGACATCAGTGTCTGGTCGCTATCGGGGAAGGGATTCACCATAAACCAGGCAATGACGCCGACAATAATGAATACAATGAGTGATTTAAGATTACCGCCGCCCATGCGCACCAGGGTTTTATTGCCGCAACCACTGGCCAGCGTCATGCCAATGCCGAAAGCCAGGCCACCCAGCAGATTTTCTGCCCACAGCAACTGGCCGGAGCGATAAGGCGGAAACGCCTGATCCGCGTTTACCATACCCATGCTTTCCAGTAGCACCACGCCCAGTAATGCGGTGGCAATGGCCAGCAGCCAGGCACGCATGCGGCCCCAGTCGCCCATGTTAATCATGTCGGACACGGCGCCCATGGTACAAAAATTGGTTTTGTTGGCCACTGCGCCCAATATGATTGAAATGGCAAAAGTGCTCCATAACAAGGTGGATTGGGCGGCGATAAAACTTTCAAACGTCATAACGATAATCTCCAGCGACAGCATGTGCACAAATGTTGAATTACGTATTCCAAAGATTTTGCGGCAGTGGCGTGCAGCATGCGATTCAGCCTCAATACTTTAATAGTATTGGGTAATATATTTAACTGAATCACTTAATGAATCATGCCCTGTAAGCAAAAGCCATTTACAAGTCACGCTGATATGTCCAGAAGAAGAGGTATTGCAGGCCCGGTCTGCGCCGGTTCATTCAGTGGCTGAATAGTACCGGTTAGCCATGGTCTGAATCAATAGTTAAAAATACGGGTTTTATTCGCACTACACGGGTAGATGGCCAGGCTAAAGACATTATTAACCCGGCAAACAATATCATCGGTACGTCCTTGTGGGTCAGGCTTCAGCCTGACGCTTTCCCTCTGTTTTTTCAGGCTATTTGTCAGCCTGAAGGCCGAACCACAAAAAACCGATCAGATACGAATGGCACTTACTTAAGCACAGAAGCGATTGAATGTAGGAGCGGGCCATGCCCGCGACCAGTATAAAAGAAAAAAGCCTGACCACAGACGACTGCACGGATGCAGGAGGTAGAGCAACGCAGGAGCAGTTG
>JACPVK010000080.1 GCA_016191795.1 Gammaproteobacteria bacterium | reverse complement strand
TGCCGGGCAATTCGCCACCTTCACCGGGCTTGGCACCCTGCGATACCTTGATCTGGAGTTCGTCGGCATTGGTTAAATATTCAATGGTCACACCAAAGCGGCCGGATGCTACCTGTTTGATGGCCGAGCGTTTGGAGTCGCCGTTCGGTTCCGGTGTCCAGCGTGCGGCGTCTTCGCCACCTTCACCGGTATTGGATTTGCCGCCCATGCGGTTCATGGCTATGGCCAGGGTTTCGTGTGATTCAGGTGAGATGGAGCCGAAGCTCATGGCACCGGTAACAAAACGTCTAACGATTTCTTTTGCAGCTTCAACTTTTTCAATATCGATAGCACCACCGTTTACGCCGGACTTGAATTGCAATAAGCCACGCAGCGTGCAATTCGCTGTATCAGCATTGGCCATTTCAACAAAACGATCAAATGCAGTACGGTCACCGTTGCGTGCGGCTTCCTGCAAACTGGCAATACTTTTCGGATTCCACATATGCTGGTCACCCGCGGCGCGCCAGTGAATGTCACCCTGATTAATCAGCGCAGTATCATGACTGTCGTGGCTGCTGTAACCCAATGCATGACGCCGTAATGCTTCTTCGCCCAGTACTTCGAGTGACACGCCCTGAATACGGCTGGAAGTGCCTTCAAAACAGCGCACTACTACGTCACTGGCCAGGCCGACGGCCTCGAATATCTGCCCGCCCTTGTAGGATTGCAGTGTGGAAATGCCCATTTTGGCCATGACCTTGAACATGCCTTTACCAATACTCTTGCGATAGCCTTCAACGATTTTTTCGTCGCTATTGTGCTTGGCGTCACCCAGGCCTTTGCGTCGAGCGTCCCACAGGGCTTCAAACGCCAGGTAAGGATTGATGGCATCGGCACCATAGCCGGTGAGTAAACAGTGATGATGTACTTCGCGTGCTTCGCCGGTTTCTATGACCAGACCAATACGTGTGCGCTGATGTTGTTTCACCAGATGCTGGTGCACGGCAGCGGTGGCTAATAATGCGCTGACTGGTACGCGTGTTGCGCTGATTTTGCGATCGGATAAAACAATTAAACTATGACCCGCCGTAATTGCACTGGAGGCTTCAGCGCAAATACGATCGAGGGCTTTTGCCAGACCCTGCTTGCCATCGGCTATGTCATAAGTGATATCAATTTTTTGAGTGGTCCAGCCGCGCAAATTCATTTCTTTGAGCGCCGCCACTTCTTCATTGGTAATGATCGGGTGCGGAATCAGCAAACGGTGCGCATGTTGCTCGGTGGATTCGAGCAGATTTTTTTCCGGCCCGATATAACATTGCAGTGACATCACCACTTCTTCACGAATCGAATCGATTGCCGGGTTGGTCACTTGCGCAAACAATTGTTTGAAATAATCGTAAAGCATGCGCGGTTTATCGGACATGCAGGCCAGTGCGGCATCATTGCCCATAGAGCCAACCGGATCACGGCCTTCTTTTACCATCGGCAATAACATGAATTGCATGGTTTCGGTGGTGTAACCAAACGCACGCATGCGCGGAATTAAATCGTTCTGATTAAAACCGTGCGGTTCTTTTTTCGGTGCTAACTCAGCCAGCGCGATGCGCTGATTGTTGAGCCACTGGCGGTAGGGTTGTTTGGTGGCGAATTCGTGTTTCAGTTCTTCGTCCGGAATCATGCGGCCCTTATCAAAATCAATAAGGAACATTTTGCCGGGTTGTAAACGACCTTTGGCTTTTACATTAGCCGGGTCAATGGTAAGTACGCCGACTTCCGATGCCATGATGACACGGTCATCGTGGGTTAAATAATATCGGCTGGGGCGTAAACCATTTCGGTCCAGCGTGGCACCGATATAACGGCCATCGGTAAACACGATAGAGGCCGGGCCATCCCAGGGCTCCATCAGGGCTGACTGGTATTCGTAGAAGGCGCGTTTTTCTTCTGACATGACCGGGTCGTTTTGCCAGGCTTCGGGCACCATCATCATCACCGCTTCCTGCAGGCTGCGACCGCCCATTAATAACAGCTCCAGCACATTGTCGAAGCTGCCGGAGTCGGAGACGTCGGGTTCGATAACCGGCAGGATGCGTTTGATGTCGTCACCAAACAGCGCACTTTCGGCCACGCCTTCGCGTGCACTCATCCAGTTGGCATTGCCTAAACGCGTATTGATTTCGCCATTGTGGCTCATAAATCGGCACGGCTGGGCGCGATCCCATGACGGGAAAGTATTGGTCGAAAACCGCGAATGCACCATGGCCAGATGTGCGGTGTAATCTTCTGCCGCCAGATCCGGGTAAAACGGCAACATCTGATCGGGGTTCAGCATGCCCTTGTAGACAATCACCCGTGGTGACAGCGAGCAGTAATAAAACATGCTGGCCTGTTTTAGACGGGTATTGTTGCGAATCGCATGGGTGCTGTTTTTTCGTGCCACATACAACTTACGTTCGAATTCATCACCGCTGATGCCCTGGGCGGCGCCGACAAATAATTGTTCCATATGCGGCATGGCCTGTCGGGCGGTGGGGCCGATGTCGGCCTTCTCGGGTGATACCGGCAGCAATCGCCAGCCAATCAGTTTTTGACCGGCCGCGGCAATTTGTTCATTGATGAGTTTTTTGCAGGTTTCGCGTTCGCTTGTGTCTACCGGTAAAAACACATTACCGGCAGCGTACCGGCCTTTGGCTGGCAGGTCGGTACCAAACGCTTCTTTTGCTACACGGCTTAAAAAGGTGTGCGGCAGGCTGGTCATGATACCGGCGCCATCACCGGTGTTGGTTTCGCAACCGCAGGCACCGCGATGTTCCATACGGCGCAGGATATGGTCGGCATCCAGCACGATCTGGTGGCTGGGCTGGCCCTTGATATGGGCAACAAAACCCACGCCGCAGTTTTCCGTTTCTTTCGACGGATCGTACAGGCCATTCTTGCCGGGTAAACCATATTGATTAAAGACGCTGCTGTTATTGCTCATTGCTTGCCTCTGAACATCCTGATGGCTCGGATGTTATGTATGTCGTTCGCTATTATGCGATGGCCGGTTGCGGAATGGGGCGGGAATTTTAGCGGAAGCAGGAATTAAAAAAAAGCTGGGTAAAGGCAGGATATAGGTGTTTATCAGGGATATTGCCTCCGGGCATGGTTTGTAATGCCCGGATTTAACGGCTCTTCGCCGGATGCGGCTATTTGGCCAGGTCTTTCTGGATGGCCGCCATGCTCTTGACCCAGGGTTGTGCACGCTGCAGGTCCGGTGGCAGCGAGCCTAATCCCTTGCGCGCGGTGTCGGCATTGGTATAACTGCGATGCACCATGACAAACCAGGGTTTGCCGCTGAGACTGGTTTCGTACCAGGCCGTGTCATCACCCAGCTTATGTTCGCGGGCAAATTTGAGCAGGGTGGTGGTGTCACGGGCGCCCAGAACCTGCAAGGTCCAGTGGGATGGATTTTGCTGGCGCAACCACTCGCTATCTTTAATACCCATGGCGGCAAGCTCGGCAGTCATGCGCTGGTTTTCGGTATCCACAGGCCGGGCGACCGGGGGTGTCACCGGCTTTTCTTTAGCGGCTGCAGCGACAGGTGCAGGTGCAGGTGCAGGTGCAGGGATAGCTGCCACGACAGGGGAAGGAACTTTGGGTTTCTCGACGGGCTTTTTGGCGAGGGGCGCAGGCCCGGCCGGTGCGGGCGCAACAGAAGTCGGGGGTGCAATACCCGAGGTGGAATCATCAAC
>JACPVK010000248.1 GCA_016191795.1 Gammaproteobacteria bacterium | reverse complement strand
TCGGCAGTCACCCAACCCTGTTTTTTGCCGCGTAACCATCCCGGCACTGCCGCCTCAACACTTGCCGTACAAATCACTTTGGTATTACCAAACTCAACGAGTACCGAGCCCTCGGCGTGCATAGTGTACTGGCGTGTTATCTTTACATCTCGTAATGCGTTTGCATCGCGTCCACTGGGTCGCATAATATCTACCTGCTAGAAAATATTGCATGATTATACCAGCCACAGCCAAATCCGCGCATAATGTCTTCACCTACAAATCAGGAATTTCCCATGACTCGCAGCATGACAGCCTTCGCCACACTCAGTGAAAAGCAGGATTGGGGCACACTTGTTTGGGAAATCCGCTCTGTCAATCATCGTTACCTGGATGTGAGTCTGCGTTTGCCGGATGAGCTGCGCTCACTTGAAAATACTGTTCGCGAGCGTATCGCTGCCAATGTACAACGTGGAAAAGTGGATTGCACTCTGCGCTTCAAACCCGCGACAGGGTTTACCGCCATCATCAATGTAAATGAATCACTTGCCCAGGCCGTCATTGATGCCTGCCAGCTTATAAATAAAAAACTGCATCAACCCAGTGAAATGAATCCGGTAGATATCTTGCGCTGGCCCGGCGTGGTGAGTGACGGGGAAGTTAACACCCAATCCATTATTCAGGCAGCTCTCAACTTACTCGACCAGGTTCTTGCTGAATTCGTAACCTGCCGCAAGCGGGAAGGCGAGCGACTACTTACCGCCATCCAGCTGCGCTGCGATGCCATGTCTGAAGTGGTTACTAAAGAAATCGCGCGCCGACCGACTGTCACCAAAATATTCCGCGATAAATTACTATCCCGGCTCAACGAGCTGCAAACCACCATCGATATGAATCGTTTCGAACAGGAAGTCGCCTATCTCATTCAAAAAACCGATATCGATGAAGAAATGGATCGGCTGAAAAGCCACCTGGTTGAACTGAATGACATATTTAAACGCAAGGAAGCGGTAGGAAGAAGACTGGATTTCATCATGCAGGAACTGAATCGGGAAGCCAATACCATTGGATCCAAATCAGTCGATATAGAAACCACTCAGGCCTCTGTCGAATTGAAAGTTCTCATCGAACAAATGCGGGAACAAATACAAAATATTGAATAATTATTTTTTGGTTTTACTTAATTTTTCAATATTTTTGTTAACTTTCTCTGCGCGACTGATCAGCGATAACAGCTCTTCGTTTTTTGGGTCTACGAGCATCAGTGTATTGCATATGGCCAGGGCTTCACTAATTTTACCGCGACTATATAAAGAACGGGCCGCTTCCAGATCCCTGGTCATTCTCAACTTTATTTCTGCATCCAGCTTATCTCTGAGTACCATAGCCTGGGTATTTTCTGCCGACACTGCAATCAGCATATCCAGCTGCAATAGAGCTTCGGACAAATTACCGGTTGCGTACGCTTGTTGATAGGCAGACATAATCTGCTCACTACGGCGTTTGTCTTCCTGCTGTTTGCGGATACTGCGTGCTTTTTCAAGCAAGGCCTGCTTATCACCGTAACTGACCAGCTTATTGGATAACTCCAGACACTCTTCAGCCTGGGCATAATTTTTTTCGAGCATGGACTCCTGCCCGCAATCATATAATCCCTCTGCGATGACCTTTCTTTCCGACTTGTAATGCCGAATGTCATCCGCCGCACCATTATCCTGTGGCAACAATGTTTCCAGTTCCTGATAGATAGGCTCGTATTGCACCAGCGCTCGGGCACGGCGAAGCAACATATCCTTACGCAACTGCGTGATACGCTCTGTTGTTTTTTTATCGAGGGTGTACTGCGGTGGCCTGATTAATGCGCAGGATCCAAGCTGCACGACAAGCATGAACGCAATCACCGTACCTGCTACATTCATGTTGAAAACTTACCTTCAAGAATAATATCAATACGCGTCGCCATAAGCTGCTGGTGTTCTCCGCTAACATCCTCTACCAGCCAGGTGACCACCGGTTTTTGCTTGCCACGCACATTTATTGTTTGAAATGGCTGGGCTATAAACCGCTCTTTGATCTCGGGATGCTGATATAGTTCATCCAGCACCACTATCTGATTGCTGCCAGCCACATCAGACAGACGCGATGCCAGATTTACAGTATCGCCTATGACCGTGTAATCCATACGTTCCTGTGACCCCAGATTACCGGCAACCATGATGCCTGAATTGACACCTATTTTGAAATACACCGGTAATAATCCATTGCGTATCCGGATTTCATTTAATCTCATAATCAGCTTGCGGATCATGACTGCACAGGCCAGTGCATGAAACTCATGCTCTTTGTCTTCATCCGGCACACCGAATACAATCATGGCGCAATCGCCAATAAATTTATCTATATGGCCTTTATACAAGCCGCTGATGGTTGATATATAGGAAAAATATTCATTTAACAGCTCGATTACTGCCTTGGGTGGTAACTTTTCCGCCACGCCGGTAAATCCAACCATGTCCGCAAAGACTACCGATGCCTGCACATGTCTGCCACCCAGTTCAATCTGGTCAGGTCTTTCCATAATTTTGCGTGCAACATTGCTCGAAACATAGCGAGAAAATGCATTCTCAACCTGCGTCTTCCTCAACAGTCCTTCTGCCATCTGGTTAAACGCCTGCTCCAGATCGCCTATTTCATCATTCCGGTTCTCAACCAGGCGATAAGTGTAATTGCCTCTTTCAATTTCCTGGCTGGCAACAACCAGCTGCTGGATAGGTCGCGACAAATGTCTGCTCATAACAAAAGCTATACCTATCGCCAACAATGTTGTTAAGGACGTCATCATAATGATCATCATTCGGGATTCGCCCAAAGACTCAAGCATGGCACTACGTGAAAACGTAAGCACCACATGACCCGCGGCTAATTCGTTGTATTCGATTGGGCTGATAAAACTGATCAGGGTGTGGCTTGCCGAACTTTCTTGCCACTCAAAAGCGTTCACCTTACGAAGTAATGATTTTTTACGCTGTGATTCAACGAGTTCCTCAGCTGGTAACAGGCCGCTACTGGCAAGTGTTTCGCCATCTTCTGACAGGACAAGCACACCCAGCACATTGTTATCGGGCAAACTTTTTACCAGCGTTTGCAAACCCAGCACATCATCGGCCATCACCATATCACTGGCACTACCGGCGAGATGTCTTGCCAGGGTATTCCCCATGTTCTCAACCTGAGCCGAGAGCACATTCTTTTGATGCTGCAAAACGGTCAACCCAAGCATACCCATGCCGGTAACGATCAACAGGGCAATAAACATGGCCAGTTTGATAGCAATAGGCGCTCGATTCCATTTTTTTAAATGGCTGGCAAGCGACGGAGGAAAGCCGAAAAGCGGATGTGACACGGGTTACATAACCGGCAAATTGAAAGCGGCAATTGTACCATGACGCCTTCCGTAGCCAGTACAGTGCCAGCCAGCGGCCACTACCCTGAGGGCATGCCGGTACTTCAGTGTGATGTATATCCCATTTGCCATGGTATTTTGTTCGCACATAAGACACTCTGCCTGGTCATTTAGTCCCAATACGCCATCCTGCCAGCCAAACCTCAGCTGATTAGCCAGCCCAAAAAATACTTGTACCATCTGTTACTTATCATTTCAAAAAGCTGCCACTCAAACGAGCTGGTAACTTTATCCCTGGCGATGTACTGCGTATATCCAGGCCTGTCAGATGCCTTTCACACCTTTAAATTGGCGTAATATTTCTGACATGTAATACGTTTAGCAAATCTGCCATAATCATCGCGACTTCCCGACTGCCCCCGTCACATGATATGACCCCACTCCTCCAGGTACGTCAGCTCTCCAAACACTTTGGGTCAGTTACTGCAGTGAAATCGGTTAGCTTCGATGTTCCTAAAGGTATGTGCCTGGGCTTGCTCGGCCCAAATGGTGCCGGTAAAACAACCACTGTTGAAATCCTCGAAGGCATTAGCAAACCGGACAGTGGTGAGATCCTTTACAAGGGTGAAGCACTCGGAAAACAATTTCGTGATCAGGCCGGTATCATGTTTCAATCAACGGCATTACAGGAATTCATAACCGTTGCCGAAACATTGCAGCTATTTTCTCAGCTGTACTCACATACCACGCCTGTCAGTGAATTAATTAAAAGCTGCTCACTCCATGAATTTCTGGATCGTGACACGCGCAAATTATCGGGTGGACAACGCCAGCGACTGTTACTGGCGATTGCTCTGATTAATGATCCGGAAATTATTTTTCTTGACGAACCAACGACGGGTCTTGATCCACAGGCTCGACGTAATTTCTGGGCACTGATCCGCAGCATTAAAGCGCGGAATAAAACCATCATCATGACCACGCACTACATGGAAGAAGCCTATGAGCTATGCGATGAAATTATCATCATGGATCATGGCGAAATCATCGCCCAGGGAACGCCAAAATCATTACTGGCCAGACACTACAACGATGTGATTCTACAGCTACCCCTACCGGGAAATTTACCCGATTTCACCCACACAACCGGCTTTCAGGTTCAGCAGCAGGACACCTTGCTTGAATTGCGATCCAGCGATGTCAACAGCACGCTGAACCAGCTACTGGCTCTTGGTATGTCACTGGACGGCTTACGCATCCGTGAACGCACACTCGATGATCTGTTTCTGGAACTCACCGGCAAGGAAATGCGCTCATGAACTGGCGACGTTTTTTAGCTGTATTGGTGGCACGGAACAAGGAGTTTCTGCGAGACCGTGCCGCCTTGTCCTGGAATATCATGTTCCCGGTCCTGATTGTTATTGGCTTTGCCTTTGCCTTCAGCGGCGGCGACAACACCGAATACAAGGTGGGCGTTGTCGCTTCCGACCACAACGCAGACAATCCATTTATGCAGCTTAATTACATTCAGTTCATACCCGTCGACAACCCATCCCTGGCACAAACCAAAGTCTCCCGTCATCAGCTCGATATGCTGATTGATCTCAATAACAACCGTTACTGGATCAACGATTCCTCGGCAAAAGGCTACTTTCTCGAGCGTTTGCTGAATAGCTCCGCCCATAACCGCTACAGCCGTGAAATGCTTACCGGGCCCCAGATCCGCTATGTCGACTGGCTCATTCCCGGCGTGCTCGGTATGAATATGATGTTCAGTGCGCTCTATGGGGTAGGCTATGTCATCGTTCGCTATCGTAAAAATGGTGTGCTCAAACGCCTCAAGGCAACGCCACTTAATGCCCTGGAATTTTTAAGCGCCCAGCTGGCATCCCGATTATGGCTCATCCTGGCGGTGGTAACGATTATCTACGTGGGCACTAATTTCTTTGTCAACTTCATTATGCACGGCAATTACCTGCATTTACTTGCGGTATTTGCCCTGGGCGCTTTTAGTATGATTTGTCTCGGATTAGTGGTTGCCGCCAGGTTGCGCTCCGAAGAACTGGCCGATGGCATGTTAAACCTGGCTACCTGGCCCATGATGTTTTTATCCGGCGTCTGGTTCTCACTGGACGGCCTGCACCCCTGGGTGCAGAAACTGGGGCAGGTGTTCCCGCTGACTCATATCACGACTGCTGCCCGTGCTATCATGCTCGACGGTGCCAGTCTTGGTGATGTCGCCGGCCACCTGGCTATACTGGCTGTTATGAGCCTTATTTTTTTACTACTGGGCGCGTTCCTGTTTCGTTGGGAATAGCCACACAAGATTTACGAGGTACCTCATGCTTGGTATGAACCCTGAACAACAAATTCTTTTAACCCAGAAAGTTATGCATCATCTGGAAGAATGGGGATTGTCTGCCGAACAACAAATAGCCGTGCTAGACCTGCCCAACGACATCAAAGCACGCCGTTTACGCCCTTACCACGAAAACACCCCGTTCCCGGACACCTCCGAAGTGGAATACCGCGTAATACGCCTGCTCGGCATTATTGATGCCTTGCGTACCACCTACCCAACCAACCCGTTGATGGCCTCGCGCTGGGTAAAAACGCCGCACAAACGTTTCGATAATCGCAGCCCTTTGCACACCATGTTGCAGGATGGCAGCGATGGCGTGACAGCCGTGCTGGCCGAGCTGGACTGCACCTATGCCTGGGATCTGAGCGGCTCACAAACCCGTTAAATAACGACGTTTACCGAGCCATACTCTGGTCATACCAACGGGCAGCCTTTAATCGAAAAACAATTGCCACAGCGACGCAGTGAACACAGGGAAATGACGCCTAAGATTTAATCCCTGTGTTCTCGGCGTCGCTGTGGCCTGCCCGTTTCTCAAGTTACCTGTCATCACACGCTGCCTGTCAGCCGTAACCCTGAACAAGCTGACGCGCTGCGGTTAGCAAAAAACAATTA
>JACPVK010000005.1 GCA_016191795.1 Gammaproteobacteria bacterium | reverse complement strand
GTGGTGCCGTTGCATAGGGACTATCCAGTTGATTGAGTGCTGGAATTTGCGCCGAAGTCCAGGTGAGGATTTGGCTGTTAGCGCCACTGACCACCGGGTTGCCTGCCGCAACGGCAGGGCCACCGTTTAATGAAATTTGTGTACTGCCTGGAACATAAGTTAGTCCCGAAGCCATTAAATTCTCGGTAATACTGATATTCACCAGAGAAATACCACCAGCATTGGCAGCTCTTAAACGGATTGTACCTATGCCACATAACTCACAATAGCTGGTTGCCATGTTGTGTGTGAGCTGCAATGAATTTGGCAAGTTGTACTCAACGGACGCGAAGTTACTGCTACTTTGCGTAGTACGCTGTACGACGGTTGCGTCATTGATAAACACCGGACAGGTTGTTGCTGTTGGATTAACGGTTGCAGTGGTTCTAACTACTACTTCTATTCGCACATTAGGCGGAATGTAGGTAAAACGACGTTGCGTGGCAGACACAACAGTGACAGTTGGCATGGCAACCGGTGCATTGGTCGTGTTATTAAACGCATTAAAAGAAACAAACGTGAGACCGGTAAAATTCGCACTGATGGTATCTGTCAACAACGCGGCAAAAGCACCACCGGTACCGGTATTACGAATATCAATTCTAAAATCAACGGTATTACCGTTCGTGGCGACAGCTGTCAGAGCCGTTTTCGTTAATGCCATAACACCCGGATTTACCTGCACTGTCTGGACTGTTGTTGCAAGCAGTCCCGGTCCACCATCATCGTAAGCTACGTTGTAAGTGAGGTTTCTGGCGCCGGGTGCTGGAAACGGCGAGCTATTACGCGTGGTTATGCCAAACGTAAATACATACGTACAACCGGCCGGAATATTACGGTTATTAGGAATATTAAAATTGATAGTGGTGCCACTTTGACTGGCATTAATGGGTGTGTAATCGGTAACACCGGTGGTGGTATTACAGGTTGGTGAGGTAACAGTAACAGGAGTTGATGCAGTATTAGGCAAGCGGAAACCGGTAGGCAATGAAATGGTAATACCCACGTCGAACGCATCGGTTACACCCGCGCCTGTATTCTGGATAGTCAGTCTGAATCGATCACCATTGGTTGTAGAGTTGGTGACTTCCGATGTGCCATTCCAGGTACCCGCCTGATCCATATAGGCATTGGCACGCGCCGGATCAGCCGAAGTGAAAGAAGTACTCAGTGTGAGATTGGCAGCTGCTTCGGCATTTTGTATCGACAATAAAAAAACCAAACCGGCGAGCACTACACTCGTCAGCCAGTTTGATTTTGTGATGAAAAGCCTAAAAACACCCATGTATTAATATTCTGCTATAGCCAAGCCGTCGTTTTCCTCTTTTATCAATTAGTTACGACTTGATTATAACTTCCCTCACTTATTCTTTTGTGTGATGTCGCAGGCAAATGGAACCGCCACAAACTTAATCACATTAATTAAGTTTGTATTATAAATAGTTGTTTCGTTTAGATTTTACAACGGGATCACAAAAATATACTAGCACAACCCTCCGACGAGACCCCTCATTCGAGGGAATGGGCGGCACTACCATTCATCCGAGGCCTCACAACACGGTGTTTAATACCCTGAAAAACCGCTGAAACCCATATAAAAAGCAGTATTTTTACCGCGTTTAGCTGGAAGGCAGGAAATCGATTGGGTAGAGGATCGTAATCTTGGGCACACCCGCCTTGGCGCCAAAGTTAATCTTTTTAACCCTGTCCACGATATCCGCTTCCAGATCCGGGGTTTTCAGATCACTGGATTCCATTTTGCACAGTGACACACTGCCATCCGGTTCAATAATAATGCGCAGCACGATTTTGCCCTGCAGGGTCGGATCATCTCGCAATTTGCGGTTGTAGATACGGTAGAGGGCCGCTTTATAGCGATCGAATACGATCTGTATTTCTTCATCCGTACGTGACGGGCCGGGGCCATCGCTCAATGGACGTTCGTCACCCGCATAATCGGCGCCGATGGCGCTTTCGACCCTGGAGAACGACACCCCGCCTATACCTTTGCCGCCACCACCCACATCACGGCTCAAAGATGCGGTATTGATACCGGAGCTGCCAGTACCCGCCTGCGATGTAACCAGTGACCGACTGACGACAGCGGATTTTTGGCCTTTATTGGTAATCTGCGCCTGTGTACCCAGTTTCAGATCAGATGAATCCATCAGCTCCGAGAAATCTTTGCTAAAGGCTAACAAGCCCGTGCTTTCAGCCTTTTTACGCGCAACCGTTTTTTCATCTGTCGGTTTGGGTTTATCCGCTACTTTTTCTTTCGGCTCTTCCGGTTTCTTTTCTTCCGGCGGTGGTGGTGGCGGCGGCGGTGGCTCTTTCTCTACCAGCAGCTTGGCCAGACGTTCTGGTATTTCGACCACGGTGTCACGATCAGGAATCGGCAAGTCGTACATCGCTGTCAACCAACTCAATACGAACGTAAAAAACAGGATAATGAACAGAATTCTGCGAAAACGTTTTTCGTCCTCACCTTGTGTCGTCCAGGGCAAAATCATCGGCCTGAACGGATGCCGCGTCATTTCGCGCTCAATTACAAATTCATTCTTACGTTCTTCCTCACGCTCATGCAGAATGAAAAAGTCATCTTTAAGAATGTTGATTTGAGCAATAACGCTTTGAATATCATCCTTGATCTGCTCACGCCGCATCTGCACTTCACGTACTTTTTCATCATAGTTGACGACTTGATGATATACGCGCTGGTAATTTTCCTGTGATTCCTTTTCACTACAACCATCACCCCAGAACATACTGGCGCCGCCCAGTTTGTTCAGCTTGTCCAGGCGATCAGCCAGCTCACTGAGCAATACAAACCGCGGACGATCCACAAACAGCAAATCCAGATCTGCATCCGCAATGTGCAAGTCATTCTCAAGCTCGGCAATGCGCCGATGGGCGAGCTCAATCTTCTGATTGATTTTCTGTTGTTCTTGGCTGATATCTTGGCTCACGCATCAACCCTAATCTTTGTTCTGCTTGGCTTTTTCGATAACAGCCAGAGAAATTTTGCCGTAACCTGCATTGGTACAGCTGGACATGATTTTTTTCAGCAATTTAAAAGGAACCGTTTTATGCGCAAGTATCGTTACTTCACTGCTCTCTGCAATGGTTTTGGTACTGGTACCGATTACTCTCGACTTTTGTCGCAACAATTTATTGGTAATAGGCTCAAACACCGAACTCGGTTCAGCAATAATTTCCTGCACCGAGCCAACAGGCTCGCCCATAACCAGCACCATCTGCTCCGTTACCATCACCACCACCGTTTCTCGCGGCTTGGATTCAACCACTGAGTCCGGCAAATCCACTTCCTTGGGCGGGGTCATGACGTCACTGGAACCGGAATTAATCAGCAGAAAAAATACAAGAATGGTAAATACATCCATTAGAGATGTCAGATTGAGCTTACCCACCGCGTTTCGTTTGCTACGCTCCATGCGCCGCATGCGACGTGAATCATTCATCACGCACGTCCAGAATTTCCAGGGTCAAACGCATCATTGCGGTGCATCTCCGACAGAAATATTCGGAAACAACTCTATCTTTTGCACCAGTTCCTCTCCTGTTTTGCGCACCTCAACCGTACGTACCGCATCCATAACATGCACGAGATTGTCATATTGAATATCAGGTTCCATTAACACCGTTGCATCCAGTTTATCTGGAACCTTGGCCTTGAGCTCAACCAGAAAAGCTGACAGTTTCTTCAAATCGTATTTGTCATCTTCTTTGGGAATACTCACCAGTATGCCCTGACCATTACCCACTTCAATGGCTTGCGCACGCACAATAACTTCAACCGAAAGTATCGGTTGATTCACAGAACTGGAACCCGACGAAACAGGTAAATCAAGCTCCAGAATATTCACGCGTGAAAACACGGCATTGATCAGCATGAACGGAATCAGAATCACCATCAAGTTAAGAAACGTGGTGATCTCCAGTTCGGCTGGTTCCTTGTCGCTACGCCTGTAGTGCTTGCGTTTGGCCATGACAATCAGCCACTCTTGGCAGCCAGAGCAGCCTGGCGCTTGGCGTATTCAGCAATGATGTTGAGTGTTTTTACCGATGCCATTTCAAGGCTGTCAATGATCTCGCCGGTTTTTGCAGTCAACATGGCGTGCACGATTAATAACGGAATACCAGCAATCAATCCCAGAGCCGTTGTGTTCATCGCCACGGAAATACTGTCTGACAACATATCTGCCTTTTCCGCGGGATTCGCATTGGCCACAGCCGTAAAGGCTTCAATCAAGCCCATTACCGTTCCAAGCAATCCCAACAAGGTAGCAATGTTTGCAAACAAGGCTACATAAGCCGTGCGTTTCTCAAGCTGTGGAATAATTTCCATCATGCTTTCTTCCATGGCGATTTCGATATCATCACGACGACGCACAGAACCCTGCCTGGCCAGTCCCATGTTAAGCAGACGTCCGATGGTTGAACCATCGTCACCGATCAATTCACGCGCCTTGTCAAAATCACCTTCCTCAAGAACCGGATGCAATCTTTCCCACACTTTACGGTTGGCACTGCGCACGCTAGTCAATTTAATCCAGCGTTCAACAGCAATTGCTGCGCCGAAGGCAAAGACAACAAGAATGGGGTACATCCACACACCACCTTCCTGTATAAACTTCACTATAGTTTCGATCACGCCCATCACTTAGCTCCTCGCAAAAACCTTATTCGTTAAATAAATCATTGCCCATGGGAGAGCTGGTAATACTCCAGCTCACGCATAAAAACTTCTCTATCAACCGGCTGCATACGCTCATCCAGCAAACCCGATGTTAAACTGGTCTCAACCCCAACCTGTGAATCCTTCCACGGTACGATATACAGGGATTTTGGAGCCTCCTTGTTACCGATAATAGAAATACCGGACAGCTCCTTGGCCTCACCGTCTGTACTGGCAGGCGTTTTTTTGGCTGGCTTACTGTCCTCAGCCAACGCAGAAGACATGGTAACCATAACCAGAAACACATAAGGGATATATTTAATCATTGGCCCACCCTGCGTTTGATATCAGCAACCCAGATACTCACGGTTTTGTCGTCCGGAACATATTCAAGATACTGCTCATATTGCTTTAAGGCACAACTCGTATCATGCAGATAAATGTCGCAAAGAATACCCAGATTCTTGATAGCAGGCAAATAATCAGCGTGTGATGCCAGCGCTTTCTCATAAGCATGCCGGGCGTTATCGAATTGTCCCATCTTACGATACAGCATCCCCAGTTCATTATTTGCAACAGGATTGCCAGAATCCAGATCCACTGCCTTGCGCAAATACTCTTCGGCCTGTTTATTATTGCCCTTTCTGGCATACGCCATACCCAGGTTCACATAGGGTGCAGCAATACGTTTCTCTGCGGCAATCACTTCGTTCAACAGACTAATCGCAAGATCAAAATCACCGGCATTCAATGCGACGATGGCACTATCAAATTTCTCCTGCACCGACGAATCAACACGCAAGTCAGCAGCCGGTTTGTCCGTGCCGGACTGACTGACCGGCTGACTGCCGCATGCGTACAAAAAAGCCGCCATTATGAGCACGACACCCAGTGTTGCTGTTCTGGTCACAAAATCAGTATGTAAGTCAGTACGTGCCATGGTGCATTACATAACGGGTTGCGTGGTAGCAGCCGGTGTTACAGGCACATAGGCCTGCTGTGTCAGCGAGCTAATAAACTCACTCGGCATTTCCGGTCTGGCATAACGAGCCGGCACCATAACAGATAACCGGGCGATACTCTTATCTATCCAGTCGTTATAAATACCCGTGGCTAATAGCTCCATGTTTTTCTCATGTACCTTGATAGCCTTTTCTTCAAACGGATAAGCCTGCTCTTCTATTGCCAACTCGTACTGCTCCAGCTCTTCGGCATTCAAATTATCCGGCCGCTCGGATTCCACCAGCGAACGGCTGAACTGCAAATATATTTCGGCAATCTGGTAAGTCACTGCAGCCGTCACATCGCCCACACCATAATCAACCAGTTTGGTATAGGTATCGATTGCCACTTTCATCTGTGCCTTTTTCTTATCGAGATTTTTCTTGAAAGGTTTCACAAGTTTGATAGCAACGAACTCATCATAGACTGGCTGCGATAAATAGAGTGCTGCGTTTGCCGCAAGAAAACGCGTGCGGTCAGTACGAGCCTTGCCTGCCCTGGCATCGGTCTTGACAATAATATCCAGCTGCGCAGTGTAACTAACCATGTCATTTTTCTTTTTGAAAATATCAGCAATTTTCTGTCGTGTTTCCAGGACAAAATCAATCGGCTCGGGGAAAGCAGCAACAAAGCGCTGATACACTTTCAACGCACTGTCCTGATCCCCGCCGGCCTCATACAAATCAGCCGCTTCCAGCAAAGCTTCCCGACGTAAATCGGCATTCGTTGCTTCACGCTCAATGCGCTCGAACTCACCGGCAGCCAGCAGCTGCTTGCCATCTTCCCTATACACAATAGCAAGTTTTTTGGTTATTTCAGGTTGCAGTTCATGTTTAGGGAAATTTGCCCGGAACGCCAGCAATACGTCTGCAGCTTGTTTCCAGTCCTTAAGCGAGATTAATGCCGCTGCAGCATCATAGTCCGCCGTCGGGCGAATTTTTGCGGCCGGTGTAACCTGGCCAACACGTAAATAATGCGCAGCAGCCAACTTGTAATCTTCCAGCTTTAATGCCTGTTCGCCTTGCTTGTAAATAGATGCGGCCAGATTTTCAGTGATTTTTTCCCGGTCCGCGTCATCTTTTTCAGACAGAGCCAGAACCTGTATATAACCCAGCTCCGCATCCTGATAACTGGTTAGATCAAATGAGCCATGCGCAACAACCAGCCAGGCTGATCGACGCAGTCCCTTCTCGGCATTGGGATAAACTTCCAGCATCTTGCGACCGGTTTTTACGGCCAGCACATAATCTTTCAGCTCATACAAATCATCCGTTGCCGCCACCATCACCAGTGGCGCTTTTTCATGTTTGGGATAAATATCAGCGAACTGAAGTGAACTGCGAATAATCTCGCGCTTGATCACCATGCGCTCGGATTGCGGTGCCACTTTAAGATGTTCACGGTAGGCATATACCGCAGCGTAGCCTGCGGAATCCGATTTCTCATGGACAGGATAACTATAGGCGGTACGTTCATATTCCAGTGCAGCATCACGAAAATTGGCATTCTCCAGCAATAACTCAGCAAGCTGGAAATTCATAACGGGCGCTTTAACATCTTCAGGGAATGATTCCAGATAGGCTCGATACCAGCGAGATGCTTCATTAAAATTTTCCGGCTTGTCCTTTACCAGACGCTTGTCCTGATACAGGGCATGGTAATGGTTCGCCAGGTCAGCCAGGTTTGCCTTCAGATAAGCCAGTACTTCCGGTGATGAGTTGATGTCGTGGAATGTCCAGTACGTAGATCGTAATCCGTAATTACTGGCGAAGTTTTTCTTGGCTTCGACAACCAGCTTGGGGAATCCGCCAGCAAGGTATATTTCTATGACGCGTATGTGAAAGTGGGGAGCCACCTTGTGCAAAGGATTTCTTTCCACAAAGAAATTATAGGACTGGGCCGCATCGGCATAGCGACGTGTTTCAAGATAATACTCGCCGAGGTGGCTATAGATACTTGCCTCATAATCACGAAGGCCATGCTTATCAAAATAATCAACAATTGCCTGAGGCCCGCCCAAATAAGAAAAACTCAGACTGATAACACGGTAGGTATCGTCAATTCGTTTTTTCTCAATGGCGTTTTCAATATTTTCAAAATCAAAACCGCTTGCTATCTTGTAATCGAGTAAAGCAATAAAATCATTTAGCGCTTCTTCATACATATCCTGTTTGAAATACACCCAGCCCTGTTTATAGAGTGAGAGCTCATAAAAAACCGAGCCAACACCTATATCAAGCACAGCCTGGTAAGCCTCTTCTGAATCAAGATATTTTTTGCGCGTAAAGAAATATTCAGCACGACGGAACTGAGCTTCGTCAAAATGCCGTGAACCAGGATAATCCTTGACCAGCTGATTCAGGACAACCATGGCTTTTTCAATTTGCCCGGTTTCTTCATAAGCCCGCGATAATTGATACAGCACCTGATCATTGCGTTCGTAATAAGGATATTTAACAAGCAGGTTTTTATATAATTCGATAGCTTCCATAGCCCCTGCTGTCTGCAGTTCAGCTTCCGGCAATGCCGCTTCATCTGCATCTGTTGCAAGGTCAGAGATATCCTGTTTTTGCGTGGCTCGCTTTTCAAATTCTTTTTGTGATTCACTAACATCCGCAATAACACCAGACTTGGCCTTGGGAAGTTTTTCTTTTGATTTTTTATCTTT
>JACPVK010000247.1 GCA_016191795.1 Gammaproteobacteria bacterium | reverse complement strand
TGGCGTGCCGGACAGAATCGATCTCGATAGTGACAACGACGGTTTGTATGATTTATACGAATCCGGGCTGGCGCTACCGTGGATACTCGATGACAACCGCGATGGCGTCATCGATAGTTCGTTTGCCATGGGCACCAATGGCCTGGCTGATATAGTCGAAACCTCGGCTGACAGCGACACAATCATTTACAACGGTGGTCTGGTGATTGATACCGATGCCGATGGTGTACTGGATTTCCGCGATCTGGATTCCGACAACGACGGTATTCCGGATGTGACGGAAATCGGCGGTCGTGACCCGGATGGTGATGGCCGAATCGGCAGCGGATTACCGACTGTTGATACCCATGGCGTACCGGTTGGGGGTGGCCTGATGCCGGTGGATTCCGACGGCGACGGCCTGCCGGATCAACGCGAACGGGATGCCGACAATGATGGCCAGTATGACCTGATCGAAGCCGGTGGTGTCGATGCCAACAACGATGGCCTGGTCGATGGCTTTACCGATAACAACGGTGATGGTTTTGACGATGGCATTGCCCTGTCTGCCCTGCCATTGCCCGATACCGACGGCAATGGCCTGCGTGATTTCCAGGATCTTGGTGATGCGGATCAGGATGGCGTGTCCGATAGCATTGATCTGGACGACGACAACGACGGCATTCCTGATGCCCTGGAAGGGAATGGTGCCGTGGATACCGACGGTGATGGCATACCCGATAGCCTGGATCTCGACAGTGATAACGATGGTCTGTTTGATTTGTACGAATCCGGTATTGGCGATCCGCTGGCACTGGATAGTAATCGTGATGGCCGTATCGAAAGCAACTTTGCAGTGGGTGCCAACGGCCTGGCCAACATAGTCGAAACCGCACCGGATACCGGCGTGCTCCATTACAACAACGGTCAGCCGGTGGATACGGATAATGACGGCATGGCCGATTTCCGCGATCTGGATGCCGACAACGATGCTATCCGGGATGTCATCGAAATCGGTGGTTCGGATCCGGACGACGACGGTGTCATCGGTACCGGTGTGCCATCCGTGAATGCCAGCGGTATTCCGGCTGGCGGTGGCCTGTTACCACGGGATGTTAATAACAATGGTATTGCGGATTACCGCGAGTATGGGGATACATCACCTCTCGTCATGATTCGTACCGGTTTGAAAGGTATAGGTGCAATCGATTCCTGGTCGTTGTTATTACTGTTGCCGGTGTTATTGCTGGTGCGGGTAGCCAATAAAAAATACTGGTTACTGGTGGTGTTGATTCCGGGTATGGCCAGTGCCGAAAACGATGATGAATACAATCGTCGCATGTATGTCGGTGCCGGTGTCGGCCTGTCCATCATGGCACCGGAAACCGGGGGCACTGGTTACGTTGTGGATGAAGACCAGGATTTGGGTTACAGAATTTATGCCGGTTACGACTGGAACAGTGCGTTGAGTGTGGATATATCACTGGCCAGTCTGGGCACCACGACGCTGCAACCCACCGGTGAAATTGATTACGCCATCAACAGCGCCAGCGTGCTGTTTTATTTTTATGACGAAGGTGAAAACGACCACCTCGGTTGGGCGGCGTATATAAAAGGTGGTTTAGGTTCTATACAAAATGATGCCAACGTGCCTTATGAGCGCGTTAACTCGCTGCAAATTGCATACGGCATAGGTGCGGAATACGGCTGGGAAAACGGCGTGGCTGCGCGTGTTGATTTTGAAACTTACGATGAAGATGCATCGTTGTTAACCGCCGGTTTGTTGTACCGTTTTGGTGGCGAGAAAAAACCGGTTGTTGTGGCACCTGCACCTGAACCTGAACCGATACCTCAGGACGATGATCTGGATGGCGTGCTGAATGCACAGGATGCCTGTCCGGGTACAGCACAGGGCGCCGTAGTGGATGCACGCGGTTGTGGACCTGAACCTGACAGTGATGGCGATGGTGTGTCGGATAGTAAAGACCAGTGTCCGGGTACAGAAGCGCATCGAAAAGTGGATGATCGTGGCTGTGAATTCGACAAGGATGGCGATGGTGTGGTCAATGCCATTGATGAGTGTCCCAATACACTGGCCGGTGCCACTGTTAATGCTGTTGGCTGTGCTGTGTTTGAAACTCGCATCGAAGGCGTTAATTTCAAAACTGCTTCGGCTCAATTAACAGATAACGCCAAGGCCATACTCGATACGGTAGCAAAAGTACTGGTATCCATTCCGGGTGTACGCATACAGGTGGAAGCGCATACCGATAACGTGGGCAGGGAAAAAGACAACCAGGCACTCTCAGTAGCCCGAGCACAAAGTGTTAAGGAATATCTGTCAGTAAAAGGTGTGACGGAAGATCGCCTGGTGGCTGTCGGTTTTGGTGAAGGCCGGCCAGTTGATGACAACAACACGGAAGCAGGACGTGCCAGAAATCGTCGCGTTGAATTCAGTGTTATCACTGACACCAGCAGGTAAGCGTGACGATGAAGCTGCGTTAACCGTTTTAAGTTTACGCAGTTGTTAAAAACAAAAAAGCCACGGTGTATACCGTGGCTTTTTTATTTGCATCAAATTTTATTTAAAAAAAGTTGCCGCAGAGTGCAGAGAACACAGAGGTTTCATTTTAAAAAACTCTGTGTCTCTGTGTCTCTGTGTCTCTGTGTCGAAATCTTTTCTGTCTGTAAAAAATGGTTGTACCCGATTTACCGCATATTGGCTTTCAAAAACGGCTTGATCGCGGTTTCAAACATGGGCTGGTAAACCTTGGGGGCCGCTGCGATGACGTTGCCGGTATCCAGATAATTTCCTTCACCGTCAAAGTCGGTAACGATACCGCCGGCTTCACGCACCAGCAGGGCACCGGCGGCCATGTCCCAGGCATTTAATCCCAGTTCCCAAAAGCCATCCATACGGCCAGCGGCCACATAGGCCAGATCGAGCGCCGCCGAACCGGCGCGGCGTATGCCTGCAGCCTGGGTGTGAATAGCGCGGAAACTTTGCAGATAGGCATCGAGATGCTGCGGATGGCGGAACGGAAAGCCGGTGCCAATTAATGCACCCTCCAGGCCTTTTTGAGGCGTG
>JACPVK010000281.1 GCA_016191795.1 Gammaproteobacteria bacterium | reverse complement strand
CTCCCTGGCATCTTGCCAGCCATGAGTGAACAGGAAGCACTGGAAACAGCAGCTATCTGTTCTATCTCCAGTCAGGGATTTGATATCGCCAACTGGCGCAAAAGACCTTACCGTGATCCACACCATACTGCTTCCGGTGTGGCACTGGTTGGAGGAGGTTCCAGCCCACGTCCTGGCGAAATTTCGCTGTCGCATAATGGCGTATTATTTCTGGATGAATTAACCGAATTTGACCGACGCGTGCTGGATGTCCTGCGCGAACCGATGGAAACCGGGCGCATTATTATTTCCCGCGCAGCGCGCCAGGCTGAATATCCGGCGCGTTTTCAATTAATAGCCGCCATGAATCCGTGCCCACAAGGCTATAGCTGCGATGGCAAATCACAGTGCCTGTGCACCATTGAACAACAACGCAAACATCGCTCACGCATTTCTGCGCCCTTGCTGGATCGTATAGACATTCATGTTGAAGTGCCGCGGTTATCGCATGAAGAGCTGAGTAAATCGAATAACACCAGTGAATCATCACTACAGGTTCGCGAAAAAGTGATGCGAACATATGAATTACAAATAAAACGCAACGGCAAAACCAATGCTATGTTATCAGGTCGCGAAGTCGATCATTTCTGTCGGTTAAAAAAAGCTGAAAGTCATTTACTCGAACTGGCCATGGAGAAATTTAAACTCTCTGCTCGCGCCTATCATCGCATACTCAGGCTGGCACGTACCATTGCCGATCTGGAGTCTGATCCTGATATAGGTGCCACGCATTTATCCGAGGCTATTTCATACAGAACATTGGACCGAACGCTGTAGATTTGCTGCAATAGCTATTGATACCAGTGACGCATATGCTTTAAAAATAAAAAAAACATCACCGCTGGCAATCGATCCAGCCGATCAAGTGTTTCGAAGCGGCCTTTACCAAATATATGTTCGATAACCGGGTCAGCCACACTATTCAAATTAATACAAAATGATTTTGTGCCGCTTTCCTTCAGGGTATGCACTGCATGCCTGCTTTCTTTTTCAAGATAATTTCGATCATACACATCAACATCCGAGGGAGCTCCATCCGTGATCACCAGTAACAATTTCCTCATATCCTCCTGCTTAGAGAGCTGATAACCACTATATCTTATTGCTGTTCCCAATCTCGTTGAATGTATACCACTGATATCTGACAGCCGAGCCTTGCTTTCATCGAACGACTCATTGAAGTTTTTATAATTATTGATATTGACTTCATGTCGTCCATTTGAGGAAAAACCGTATATCGCAAATTTCTCATCAGCGATAGAGAGCGTATCCCCCAATAATAAAACCGCGTCTCGTATCAAATTTGAGATACTGGCATGTGCGCCGGCAACCAGTTCATTTGTAGACTCGGACAAATCCAGCAATATCAGTATGGCCAGACTCTTACTTTGTCGATACTGATTCTGCACAAAGACTCGCATATCCGGCATTTTTTCCAATCGCATCGCTACCATGGCATTTATCATGGGATCGAAATCCAGTTCATCACCAAACTCCAGCTTGCGTTTACGCTGCAGCTTTTCTGTTCTAAGTCTTATTGCAATCAGGCGAAGCCTGTGTAACACAATTTTGTGTGATTCAAAAATACTATTCACTTTATCGATCGAACCGGTCGAACATCGTGATTCGTAAACAGTACACCATTTTTGTTTGAGTATTTGTGTACGGTAATCCCATTCTGGATAATATAACTTATCTTTCGGCTGCATAGATTGCTGCCGTCGATATTCAAAATCGGCTTCTGCTTGCCTCAAGATATAGAACCCTTCTCCGGCAGCATCATTATCTGATAATTTTATCTGGCGTCCCTGATCCGACTCACTCACCCTGTTTTGATTAGCCATCTTCTCCTTGGACAAATGTGTTGTTTCACCCGGCTGCGGATTATCAATACATTCTTGCCATAAACAACGATTATCATCTCGATAACTCACAGACTGTTCGTATTTTCCCGAATTGACCGGCAACCGCATTTGTCCCATATCATTGGCAAGTTGTAAGCCGACATCTATTGAGAAATTCAACTGCTCTAGCCGGCCCGTTTCATCCAGTATCAAATTTTTTCCTTTTTTAACCCACAGGTGATCATCCTGGTATTGCGGATCAAGCACGCTTAAGGATAATCGCAGCAATAGATTTTGCGCGCTAACAGCCTGGCCAGATTGCAAGTCATGAAATCCAATCCATAATTTCCCTAATCCGGGAAACTCCCGGATGGCCAATAGTTCTACACGTAAGTCCTCCACTAACCCGATCATCGTACGTTGCATCAAATTCAGATTCGATTTTTCGAAGGGAACGCGACCATATATATGATGCAATGCAGCGTGTGTAGCAGCAGCTCGATAGTATTGATCCGACAGGGTCAACGGAATTTGAGCAGGGAGATAGATGTCAGTGCCGATCAGATAACTGGGTGAATATTCCTGTTCGGATACGACACATTGCAAGCCAAACCCCTTGCCCCATAACGCACGAAGGTATAGCTCGACACTTCTTACACGACTGTTAAACTGGATGAATTCATTCATGAACGAATGATTCTGAGACATTAAATATGAAATATTAAATTACGGGACACCCGTTAATATCCAGTATTTTAATAATCATTTATGCCTCATATCGGTATTTTCATCAGGAATACCATCAATAGGACATTCAGCTGTGCCAACCGTTTTACGTGTTATCTTCTCTACGTTGTCTTTGGCTTTCTGTGGATCTGCAATCCAGGTACGGTAAAACTCGTATGGACATTCCGCAACACCCGTATCACCCTCGCCAGAATTAATTTTTCCTGTATAACCTCTATGTAACAACTTGAACAAATGATTTTGTGATTGCCAATTCTTGCGCGCATCGCGAATTTGGGATGTAGATAATTCAGCATACTGAATACCATATTCTTCTTCCGCACACTCACCCAGAGTTCGGCCATCAAAGCCAACAATCGCTGAATGTCCAAAGTATGAATAAACACCATCAAATCCTGTCGCATTAGCTACCGCAACATAGCAATTGTTCATCCAGGCCATGGCTTTTGCCACAATAACCTGCTGTTCCTTGGATGGGTACATATAACCCTGACAGCGAACAATTAATTCAGCACCTCGCATGGCACAATCACGCCAGATTTCAGGATAGTTGCCATCATCACAAATAATCAAACTGACTTTCAATCCCTTAGGGCCTTCTGAAACATAAGTACAGTCACCGGGATACCATCCTTCCACAGGACACCATGGCATGATTTTGCGATACTTCTGTACAATCTCGCCTTTATTATTCATTAGGATTAGCGTGTTGTATGGCGCCTTATTTGGATGTTCTTCATGCTGCTCACCTGTTAACGAAAACACGCCCCAGGTATTCGCCTTACGACAAGCATCCGCAAATATTTCAGTTTCAGCGCCCGGTACGGTTGATGCAGTCTCATACATTTCCTTGGCATCATACATAATGCCATGAGTACTGTATTCTGGAAAAATCACCAGATCCATGCCTGGTAATCCCCTCTTCATGCCTACCACCATGCCGGCTATTTTCCTGGCGTTATCCAGAACCTCTGCCCTGGTATGTAAACGTGGCATTTTATAATTTACAACCGCTACACCAACCGTATCATTGCTGGATGAAATGTCACCATGTCTCATCACGCTCTCCGCAAAATATGTATTTAAAAAATTATTTACACAGATAAATATTTGCTAATTTTTTTGGTATCCACATTTTCTCTGAGATCTTCATGTATAAAATTGCCCTTATCAATCACGATTAACCTGTCGGCTATGGCCATGGTAAAACTCAGAACCTGTTCGGATACGATAATCGTGATATCCCGGAGTTTTTTAATTTCATTGAGAATATTAGCGATGTCTTTGATAATGGATGGCTGAATTCCCTCAGTAGGCTCATCCAGCAACAGCACTTTTGGATTAGTCACCAGCGCCCGTGCAATAGCCAATTGTTGTTGCTGGCCACCGGATAAATTGCCTCCCTTGCGATTTCTCAT
>JACPVK010000280.1 GCA_016191795.1 Gammaproteobacteria bacterium | reverse complement strand
GGCGTCGATTGAAGCGATAACAAAACTCATTGAGATAATCCTGCAAGTAATGTTTACCGGTACCGTGGTAGGTACCCAGTAAATAACGCTTCAAATTGGCAATGACCACATGCACCCAGGGTAGCCATTCTGTGGCCATTTTGGGTGGCGTAATCTGCGACACATGCGTGACATGCGCTTGCAGACTCTGATTCGCAAACAACCCATCGGTACGCACGGTTTGTCCGGCCCGGATACGTCGCTTGGCAAAATCCAGCAACGTTTGTCGGTTGACGGATGGCGTGGCTTCCAGAGCCAGATAACCGGGTTTGCCGTCACGATTTTCGCAGGCCACCAGCACCGACACTTTGCCTTGTGCGCCGCGCCCTCGCTTACCGGGTTGCTTGCCGCCCACCAGCGCATCATCCAGTTCGATGATGTCCGTCAATCGGTAGAGCGAATCCCGGTGGCCCATGGCTGTTCTCAGTTTACCCAGCAACCTGTAGGCGGTGCGCCAAGTCACACCAATCAGTTTGGCGAGTCGCAAAGCCGAGATGCCGCCCTTGTCCGAGCTGACCCAGTAAATCGCCCAGAACCATTTCGTCAGTGGCAGTTTCGTGGCATGAAACAAGGTGCCGGATAATACCGAGCTTTGCCGATGACATTGCGCACATTCATAGCGATCCAGCGACGCGACACAGTAGCCGTGGTTATGTCCGCAGTGCGAGCATTGAAAGCCGGTTGGCCAGCGCAGGTCTTTCAAGTGCATCAGGCATTTTGCGTCGGTGGCAAACCGTTTCTGCCATTCATAAAAACTGGTTGCTTCTGCTTTCATGGTTACCTCGAGTTATTGCTGTATATGCAATATTTTGAGATATGCCTGTCTCAAAACCTGAGACGCTGTGACTGTGGAACAGTAATATTGTGCAGAGGCAATTTAAGTTAAGCTTTTGTAGGGTGGGTGAAGCGCAGCGTAACCCACCATTTTGATGGGTTGCGCTGCGCTTCACCCATCCTACGACCATACAAATTTTCCTTAACTTAATGGCATTGAGGCCGACCCACAGGTGCAGTGTTCTTTTGCGTTATTAGAGTTAGAACCAGACTAGCGAATGACGCGTCGCCCGGAAAAAGCATGCGCCAGCGTGCCGCCATCAATATATTCCAGCTCACCACCCAGCGGTATGCCATGTGCCAGACGAGTAGCCTGAATGCCGTAATCTTTGGCCATGCCGGAAATATAATGTGCGGTGGTTTCGCCTTCCACGGTTGGGTTGGTCGCCAGAATAATTTCAGCAATACCGCCGGCCTTGAGCCGGGCCTCGAGTTTATCCAGCCCCAGCTCGGCCGGGCCTATGCCATCGAGTGGCGACAAATGCCCCATCAGCACAAAGTACTGGCCTTTAAACCCGGTGGCCTGTTCCAGCGCCAGCACATCAACCGGGGTTTCAACGATACATAATAAGGAGGTGTCACGCCGGGTATCACTGCAAATGGCACACACGTCATGTTCACTGAGGGTACGGCACTGGCTGCAATGGCCGATATTTTCGACCGCCGATTGCAGGGCATCGGCCAGACGCAACGCACCCTCACGATTACGCTCCAGCAAATGAAACGCCATACGTTGCGCCGACTTGGGACCGACGCCGGGTAAACAGCGCAGGGCTTCCATCAATTGCATCAGGAGTACGGACTGTGTCATACGTCAGAACAGATTGAAACCTGTAGGTGCGCCTTCAGGCGCACAACGGGATTACAGATAAAAGCGTGCGCCTGAAGGCGCACCTGCAAAAAAATTTGCGCTGAATCAGAACGGTAATTTCAGGCCACCCGGCAAATTAAAACCAGCGGTCAGGCCGGACATTTTTTCGGATGAAGTTTGTTCGATACGACGCACCGCGTCATTCACCGCTGCCGCCAGTAAATCTTCCAGCATGTCCTTGTCGTCTTTCATCAGGCTTTCGTCGATGGATACGCGACGCACTTCGTGACGGCCGTTCATGAGCACTTTGACCATGCCACCACCGCTCTGCCCTTCTACTTCCATATTGGCCAGCTCTTCCTGCGCTTTTTGCATGTCGGCCTGCATTTTTTGCGCTTGCTTCATCAAATTACCAATATTGCCTTTCATGTTTGTCTCCTGATTTTCAAATGCCTGCAGAATATGTAATACCTAACCGAAAGCTGTAGGGCGGATAAGTGCAACGCATCCGCCGATTATTTCTGGTGGATGCGCTGCGCTTATCCACCCTACTTTACTCTCATCGTAACCTGAATATTTTCAGACTCAATAATCATTCAATCGTGCGTATCGAATTGGGCACCAGTTCGGCGCCAAAATTATCTTTTAAGGCCTGCACAACGGGATCCTGTGCAATAGCCTGCATGGCTGTCTGCTGTTTCTCGGTCACCTGTCGTTGCCGGGATTGTGCCGGCGTTTCTGAGGTAGCGTTGCCGATATCAATTTGCAAACGTATTTTTGCGCCCAGCCAGTTGCTCAACAGTTCCTGCAACTTGGCCTGCATGCCGGCATTGAGCAGATTTTTATGTTCCTGGCTGAGCAACAAACTGATGTCGTTACCACTGTAATTTTGCAGCACGCAATTCACAGCCAGCTGACGCACCATACCCTTGGGGTTGATAGCTTCTATCATACCCGGCCAGTCGCCGCTGAATGAAGCTTTAACGACAGGCGTCATGTCAGTTGCAGGTGCCGTTACCGAGGTTTGAGTTACGGGGGCGACTGAAGCACCACCCTCTCCCATCAAGGGGGAGGGAGCAGGTCGTGCCATCGATGTAACAGGACGGATATTTTCAGATGCCGGACGAAACGCCAGCATACGCAGTAACACCATTTCAAAACCGCTGCGCGCGTCCGGTGCCAGTGGCAAATCGCGGCGACCAATCAAACCAATCTGATAATAAAGCTGTAAATCTTCCGTCGAAATCTGTTTAGCCAGATTCAGGATCACGTCGCGTTCAATCAGCTGTTCAGTCAGGGCATCGGGCGCCCACTGGCTCAACGCCATTTGATGCAACAGGGATAAAATATCGGCCAGTGCTTCCTGAAAATCCGGGGTCATTTCAGACAGCGCCGCAACTTCTTGCAGCACTGCCGTGGCATCATTGGCAATCAGGGCTTTTATGATGGCGATAACCCGGTCTCGCGATACCGTACCCAACATGGCCTGCACTTCGGTCGCATCGAGTTTGCCATGGCCATAGGCTATGGCCTGATCGAGCAAACTCAAAGCATCGCGCATCGAACCGTCAGCCGCGTGCGCCAGCAACTGCACAGCCTGGTTATCGGTGGCGATATTTTCCTGCTGCAAAATGTGTTGAATCTGTTTGCTGATCAATTCAACCGACATGCGTTTTAAATTAAATTGCAAACAGCGCGATAAAATCGTCGCCGGTAATTTTTGCGGATCGGTTGTGGCCAGCAAAAACTTCACATGCTGTGGCGGTTCTTCCAGAGTTTTCAGCAGCGCATTAAAACTGTTGTTCGACAGCATATGCACTTCGTCGATGAGATATACCTTGTAACGGCCGCGAGTCGGTGCGTATTGCACGTTATCCAGTAACTCGCGGGTGTCTTCGACCTTGGTACGCGAGGCGGCATCGACTTCAATCAGATCGATATACCGGCCTTCGGCAATTTCGCGGCAGGTGGAACACTCGCCGCAGGGTCTGGAAGTCACACCGGTTTCACAATTAAGGGATTTGGCAAAAATACGTGCCACCGTGGTTTTACCAACGCCGCGGGTACCGGTAAACAAATAGGCGTGATGCAAACGCTGCTCATCCAGGGCATTAATCAGCGCCCGCAACACATGCTCCTGCCCCACCATTTCGGTGAAGTTGCCGGGGCGCCATTTGCGTGCGAGAACCTGATAACTCATGTGCGGATATGCCTGAAAAATGTGGCTAAATCGTAGGATGGGTGCAGCGCAGCGTAACCCATCAATCAAGTGGCAAGTAGCAAGTTCGATGTAGCAAGGAAAAGCTTTTACTTGCTACTTGCTACTTTGAGATG
>JACPVK010000004.1 GCA_016191795.1 Gammaproteobacteria bacterium | reverse complement strand
TGTCCGTTGCCGCCAGAAGTTCCATAATTTGTCACATAAACATTACCGTGACGATCGACTTCTATAGCTGTGGGATAAGCCAGACCTTCACGAGCCAGTACAGTCCGTGTGCCATCCGGAGAAACTTTAATGACCGCACCGGTTACATCCTGTGATAACAATCCGTAGGTTGCCATTTCGAGAACATATAAACTATCGTCTGGCCCAAAAGTGAAATCAATAACGTTCGTGAATCCGTCTGCAAAAACAGTTGGCTCACCAACACGATCAAAACGCAGTACACGTGCAGATCCTTTTGGAAAGGGGAACCCGGTAAATTCAGAAACGTAGTGTGCACCATCCGGCCCCCGCACGACTGCAGTTGGGACTGCCTGAACAGGAAGCAGTGTATCCGGTGGCAATTGAAGAAATTCAGGCGCCGGATAATAACGAAGAGGAAAAACATAGCGCAAAGATATATTTCCACTCGGGCTAATTGCAAGTAAGTCATTTGCACCGGCATCTACTGCATAAAACCCGTTTCCGCGGCCAAATGAAAGTCCGGAAGGATTGCTCTCCCTGCCTACATCACCGTCTGGATCGTTGGCATCTTCGAACGCCGAGATATCAGCAATAATTTTCGGTTGGGCGTTGTCAGTATTATATTTGCGGAAACGCATAAGTTTGCCGAATCGAACGTCGGCGCTTGCAGTAATCGCGCGCTCTTCGGTATCTCCAAAGTTGGCCATGCTGACAAAGAGAGACTGGCCGTTAGCTACAATGCGTGCTGGCCCGATTGCATAACCACCGGTAGGACCAGCCAATGATGGAAGGCCTGTAATGACACGTTCAGCGACACCATTAATGACGCGTGTTATTGCCCCAGTTGGACCATAACAGTCATCATAATCACCGTTAGCACTGGTAAGACAAGGGCCCGTGCCGCCGTTTCCTGCTTCGGTAATGTAAATTGCAGTCTCTTTATCGTCATCTTCCTCCTGGCCTTCCTGAATAAGAATGCCACGCGGGTTCGATAAACCACTAACAATGAGTGTAAACGGACTGGGACCTGTAGGTTCGGGTGAAGTATCGACTCCACCGTGAGGACCACTGTGTGCACCGCTATTTAGTGGCAATGCTGAAGAGACTAATAAAACAAGTGTTGATAAAGTGAGTACACTGTTTCTATAAGTTATATTTTTCATGTTTAGATCCATTATGTGGTTTAAATTATCGTTTCTAGAATATTCACTGCTACAATTATTTTCCATTAACTTGTAACGAATCCATATTGTCTTACGTAATGTTAAATATCATTACATAACCATACACATATAGGGTGATGGTTCATTCACTTTTGAAAACTCCATAGACGAGGTTTTTGTATAACGATCTGAGATTTCCTGCAATTCACCTGGCTTAAAAACATTTTCAGGATCATCGAAACCATTGGGTGCCCTCTCGTTCGCGATGTTAATAACAACTTCAGGGCCCTGTTGACGATTAGCAAGCTGGAGTTTTGTCATTTTGACTTGCCGATCGGCTTCATATGCAGACAATGCATCAATAAGCCGCGGATACCGGCCAAGGTAATAAGCTATGGCACTCGCATCTATAATCGATTGAGTTGCACCGTTTGAACCAACGGGGTACATCGCATGCGCAGCATCACCAATAAGTACGATGTTTCCATTTTTAGACCAGGATTTTAGCGGCTCACGATCAACCATTGGGTATACGAAAGTGTCGGGACTATTTTGCATGAGCACTGACGGCTGAACACCTGCAAGATTCCAACCCTCAAACTCAGGCGCGAATTTACTGGGTGCCACAGGTATATTCCAGTCGCCGTGGCTATAACCTGCCCCGGGATTCTCAGGAACCGCAGCTGCCCAATTCAACAATACCTGATCGGAATCGGTGCGATGAGCCATCGGGTAAAGCACAATTTTTCGGACACCATCCCCTGCAATAATCATTGAACGACCCGTCAGAAATGATGAGCCCCATGTTGCACCCCTAAAAATAACCATACCATTGCAGGGAGGAGGACCTTCAGCAGGTACAATAACTCTTCGAACCGATGAACGAATACCATCGGCTCCAATAACCAGGTCGCCTTCAAAATTGACAGTTTCTCCTGTGCTCCGTTTTTTGCATATGGCAATAGCACGTCTGCCACTCGATTGTACGTTCACAACCTCCATGCCAGTGCGTACGGCATTGGCACCAAGAAGAGATACAACTTTTTGATAAAGTTGATTTTGCAACCACCCTCGATGAATAGAAAGTTGTGGCCAACGGTAGCCGGCGTCAGTTCCACGAACTTCATGCCAGATGCGATCCCCGCGATGATTCATATAGAACAATTCTTTGGTTTGAATACATAAAGGTATGAGATCATCAAGAATGTCTAGCGCATCAAGTTCACGAACGGCATGAGGCAAAAGATTAATCCCCGATCCAAGAGGCTGAATATCATGTGCACGCTCTAATATTACAATCCGATCAAAGCCATGAGCGTGTAGAGCCAGCGCCGCAGTCAAGCCTGCAATCCCGGCGCCAGAAATAATGATTTGATGTGTCAAAATTAACTCCCTAAATACAATTTGGCTACAGTGATGAAACCAGGCTATTAGCATTGGTTTTGAGCTGATTGTCACGATGGCGATTAAAATCTGATGCATTACGCATTAATTTTTCGTTCTCGCGTGTCAAATCGAGAATCTGTTTTAACAATGCTACTGGTGCGCCACCGCTACCATGATCGTAAAGCCTGACCTCCTCAGAATATGCACGATGAGCCATTCCTATATGCCGCGCTCTAAACTGTCTCAATGTTGTGAGTAATTCAGTCAAACTTGTAGTACTACGAATCAGTCCTTCCATCAGTTGACTATCAATGGTTTTATAATCTTCAGTAATTCTACTTACCATTGATGGTTTTAATGTATGACGCAGATAAAAGGCTCGCCATGGCGGCAAACTGTACTCAATTGACTCCAAAAGAAAGCTTTGGTAATCAGGCTGATTCCGATCAGATGCCCAGACGCAAAGATGAATGAGCCATAATGGTGACTGTGCCGCCGCAGGACCGAGATAAGTTCTACCACCGACAGTAATCTCTTCAAAATAAGGACGCAATGTCTGGGCAAAAAAAATGGGGGATACTTTTGCAGTGACAGATTCGATAGCCTCTACCATGACCCTGCTTGCATGAGTTAACATATCGACAGTAGGCCCAAATCTGACATCGCGAGTCTCCATTTTACTGAGTGCTTCGCTAATCTCCAAAGAAGCACTGAGACTTGGAAATACAAATGCTACCGCATCCTGAAGCCAGCCTTCTTGTTCATCGAAAGTATATTTACGCCGGCGTAAACCAAGCGGGTTCCAGGTAGTGTAATGATGTACAGTATCTCGGGGAATCATATCAGTGGCGTAACCGAGATCAAGAAGTTGCTGCTCAACTTCTGGTACGGCAGCTATAGGCTCAACACCATGTCTCTTCAATGACCCAAGCACAATACCGATGTCTCGCATGGCAGCAAGATTAGCTTCAGGAAGCTCTATTTTTTGTTCCGCGTATTTTTTAGTCAGGTACTGGAGAACATTTACAAGAGCTGCAACATCCCCCTTTTTATTCATTTCCGGAAGCTTGGCCAGTTTATCGTCAGCGTGAAGTGGATCAAGTTTTCGTATAGCCTCGATATTGAAATAAACCTTTTCCCTGATACGACTTTCCTGTTTTAGTGACATATTCCTTCTCCCATAAATTTATTCTCATGTTAATTCACACCATGTCATTAAAGCGATTATTTGTCAGTAGCGACATATTTAGGAATAATGGAATAACCATTTTTTATAATGTATCGTCCATAAATCTCCTACTCTATAATCTAGCCACCTGTACTTGTTGCGCCAGAAGAACATATACGTTAGATTTCAATGTGACTTTTAGCAGATAATCAATTTATTCATTAATAGTAATTTGTAATTAGAATTATTGTGTTAAGTCTGTTTTTAATAAGCATTCTCATCACATGCATCTTACATAACGGCAATCTATAAGCGAGGGAATATAATATGAGAAACTCTAACGACAGTTTTAGCCACTTTCCAACACACAAAAATAGCTCTAGCTCATTAGACATTAAACAACATCTCTCACCCAGGTCTGTACCGCTTACGATGTATTCTGATATTCAATGCCCATGGTGTTTCATCGCTAAAAAACGAATTGAACCAACTCTCCAAAGCAGCAGCGGAGCCTATATCAAACTGATATGGAGGCCTTTGGAGCTCCACCCATACATCCCGCTTGACGGCATGGATTCACGTGAATTTTTTCGCAAGTATATGGGTCCGGACAGTATTATTCAGGAGCGCCAGGCTCAAGTTATAAAAATCGGCCAAACACTCGGAATTCAGATTGACTTCAAGCGCATGAAAAAACAACCAAACACACGACTTGCACACCGACTCATAGCTTATTCACAGGATCACGATGCGGCTTTTGAAGTTACTGAGGCGCTTTTTCAAGGTTTTTTTTGTGAAGGCGTAGACATCGGACATAGCGATGAAGTTCTTGACCTGCTTAAAAACAAATCCGTGCCTCTTGAACTGGCGACAGTGCGCGATTTTCTCAAGAGTACCGAGGGTGAGGCACGACTTACAAATGATCTAGAGCAAGCGCGTGCTCTAAATATTAGAGTGGCTCCTACATACATGAGGGGAGATGGCCGCTGCTCCAGTAGCTTTACATCGGAAGCAGAGCTTCATGCTTTTCTGAAAAAGACAGGTGACTCAATAGATTAACTATACAAGCACCTTACTGCCGGTACAGCAATATATTTTTTTATACGCTTGTGGTTATCTAAAAATCGAAACTGATTCACTATAACCGAACAACATTTAACGCTTAAACCAGATTTCTTAACAGAGGCAGGGGCATTATTCGATTATGGTCGCATTGGTGAAATACACCAGTGACACATATATTAATTACTGAATAAACACCTGGCTTTGCACGCTTTATTTCCCCACGCGGGGCGAGTTACTTTCTTTGCTTGTGCAAAGAAGAGTAACCAAAGAAACACACCCCGGTCGCGTTGGCCCTTCGGGCTTCCCTCGCAGAGCGGGCTTTGCTTCAAGGCCGTTTTGATGTGCTTAAGCGCTACGCATTCCAAGCTTCGCTCGAAGTCCAGGCCACACATCCGTGTGTGGGCGTTCGCAATATATTGCTCACCCCTGCTTATCAAAACTGAAATGGCCATCCATGGCCATTTCACCTTGGCAAAAACCACTCTGCGAGGCAACGCTTATGGGGGTAAAAGCAAAAGACACACGAAAAACAGCATCAGAAAGTAGTACGCCTAGTATTAGAAAATATTGCTCTCTGGTACCTTTTTTTTTGGTACCTATTTTTTAGAAAATATTGCTCTCAGGTACCTATTTTTTGGTACCTATTTTTTCTCGGCATCTTTAGATTCAATTTTCATTATTAATTTTCCATGTACATCAATATTCAGGATTCAGAGTAACATTTTTTACATCAGGTGGTTTATAAATCCTTTCCCAACACCGCCTTAATCTGCTCCTGCACTTTTGCCAGCTCCAGCGACGCATCAATCACTTTAATTCTATTCGGATCAACCTTGGCGCGTTGCAAATACACATCGCGAACGCGATTGAAGAATGCATCTTTTTCCTGCTCAAAACGATCCGGTGTGCTGCGGTTATCGGCACGGGCACGCGCCACTTCGAGCGGGCAATCCAGTAACAACGTTAAATCCGGGCGTAATTTACCCAGCACCCAGTTTTCGAGATCGGCAATGCGTTGCATATCCAGTTGACGGCCACCACCCTGATAAGCGAACGTGGCATCGGTAAAACGATCACACAACACCCATTGACCTTTTGCCAGTGCGGGCTTTATGACTTGTGCCACATGTTCGGCACGTGCAGCAAACATAAGTAATAATTCGGTATCACTGCTCATACCTTTGTAATCATGACTCAATAACATACCGCGCAAGGCTTCACCCAGCGGCGTACCGCCGGGTTCGCGGGTGACGATGTAATTTATTTTTGCCTCATCCAGCAATTGTTTGATGTAGGCAAGGTTACTGGTTTTACCCACACCTTCTGTTCCTTCAAGCGTAATAAATAATGGCTTCATTATCTTTTTTTCTTCTTGCGTTGAAACTCGTCGACAGCCGCTTCGTGATCGGCCAGGTTGGTGGAAAACACGTGACTGCCGGTACTGTCCCCACGCGCCACAAAATATAAATACGGGGTGGCATCCGGATGCATCACGGCATCAATGGCATCACTGCCGGGCATGGCAATCGGTGTGGGTGGCAGGCCTTTGCGTGTATAGGTATTGTAGGGCGTATCTTCCTTCAAATCTTTTAGTCGAATATTGCCATCATAATTAACGCCTATACCATAAATGACCGTGGGATCGGTTTGCAAACGCATTCCGATACGCAAACGATTGATGAACACGCCGGCAATCTGGCGGCGCTCGCTGTCATCGGCAGTTTCTTTTTCGACAATAGAGGCCATGATCAGCGCTTCATAGGGCGTTGCAAAAGGTAAATTCGAATCACGCCCTTCCCAGGCCCGGGTTAATTTTTGTTGCATGGCGTCATAGGCACGACGTAAAAACTTAACATCGTCCATACCGCGCGGAAAGGAATAGGTATCAGGGTAAAACATGCCTTCTCCATGCTCACCGGCATGACCTATGGCTGCCATAACCGTCGCCATATCGTCATTTTGTAAAGTATGTTTTATATCCGGTGAAGCCTGTACACGCGCCATCACATCCAGAAAGGTTCGGCCTTCAATTAAGGTGATGGTATAAAGCTTGACCTTGCCTTGCAGCATTTGCTCCAGCAACATCAAGGGAGTTGTGCCCGGCTCAATCACATATTCACCGGCTTTGAGCTGATGCGCTTTACCGGTTAAACGTGCCCAGCCGGAAAAATAATAACGATGCTCAAACCAGCCGCGTTCACGCAAGTCTTTTGCCAACGAGGCGGTGGAGGCACCCATGGCAAATTCATAATCTTCGGGTTGTGATATATTCAGTGGCGTATGTAGACTTTGCCATGCATCAATTGACACGGCAAGAAATGTCACCAGACCCATAAAGAATATTATTTTAAATAGACGCGCCATATTTATTCAGTTCCATTATTAAAGATTGTTTTAATAAACATGTTACCTTCCCTACTTGAAAGATTTGTTGCTCCAGTTGTTTAACTGGCCAGATTCCAATAAGACTGTTGGTGAGAAATAATTCATCCATTGTAAATAGCTCATTCTGTTTTATATCGCATTCCGTTACCTGCATAGACTGCGCCTGTGCGATAGCTATTACTCGTTCACGCATCACACCACACACACCTGATTGTTGCAATGCAGGGGTCAGCAAAACATTATTCTTAACGGCAAACAGATTGCTCATGGTGCCTTCAATCACCATACCTGCATCATTGCTCATCAATCCTTCCGCAATATGGGTATCCTGCCATTCATTTCGCGCCAGTACATTGTCCAGGCGATTCAGATGCTTGATACCGGCCAGGGCACGATTAACCGAAACCGGAGTTTGGCACAGTCGTACCATAACGCCCTGCTCTGCCCAGTGCGAAGGGTAATCAGGCCAGGCATGAACCGAAACAGCACGCGTTGGTGTCATATCAGTCTGATAACGATAACCTCGGCCACCGACACCGCGGCTCTGTATCAGTTTGATGACTGCCTTATCTGCCAGTGGTAATTGTTTAATGTCATCCAGCCATATTTTTTCATCAATGACTGGCATGCCCAAACGCTGACAACCGCGCTGCATGCGCGCCATATGTTGCGACCATAATTCCAGTTTGCCATGTCGCCAGGCAATTGTCTCAAACAGGCCGTCACCGTATTGCACAGCGCGATCCTGCGCCGATATGAGGGAGATCAATTCCCCGTTGATTAATGTTGTCGTCATGATTTTAATGCCATCACCAGCCCCTTCGCCTTGGCGCGGGTTTCTGCCAGTTCGTGTTGCGGATCGGAGTCCGCCACGATACCACCACCGGCACGAAACATCAGTTGCTTACCATGGCGTACCAGTGTGCGAATTAATATATTTAAATCCATGCTGCCATCACGATTAAGATAACCCAGCGATCCTGTATAGGCACCACGTCCGGTTTGTTCCAGTTCCGCCAGTATTTGCATGCAACGTACTTTGGGGCAACCGGTAATGGTGCCACCCGGAAATACCGCTTTAATCACATCACCCGGTGTAATACCGGAACGCATGCGGCCACGTACATTGGAAACGATATGGTGCACATGCTGATACGATTCCAGCACCATTAGCTCATTGACTTCAACTGTTCCCGGCTGGCAGATTCTACCCAGATCATTTCGTTCCAGATCAATCAGCATAATATGCTCGGCACGTTCTTTGGGATGCTTCATTAATTCGTTTGATAATTCGGAATCGACAGTATTATCGTTTGATCTTGGTCGTGTTCCTGCAATGGGCCTGGTTTGAACTATTTGATCACGCACTTCAACCAGACGTTCCGGTGATGAACTGATAATGGCACTGTCACCCAGTGTCACCAGTGCATTAAACGGACCGGGATTATTTTTCGCCAGATGCCAGTACAAACCGGCATCGGAAACATCGGCTAATAATTGGGTACGCCAGGCGCGTGACAAATTAACCTGAAATACATCACCATCCAGTATATAGCGTTTGATTCGCTCAACATGCTGTAAATAACCGACACTGTCATCTTCGACTAATTCTGCAATGCGAATGGGTTGCTGATATTTGCGACTCGCCTCGATATGAGTAACTTGCTCGATATCAGATTGAATCGTATCGACACAGTGTTCGCTTTCATGCTCACAAACAATGTGTGCCACACCTGAAATGCGATCAACAATCACAGCAGCCACAAAACGTGTAGCAAACGCCACTGGCAAGCCATCCTGTGCTGTCGGTAAATGCACGGCCGGTTCTATATCCGCTGCCAGTTCATAGCCCAGATACAAAAACCAGCCACCGGTAAAAGGCAAATCGTTTTTCGACGGTGGCACTTTTTCATGTAACCACAGAGCATCCAGCTTGCTCAGAAATTCTGCGTCAGTATGCATCAGTGTTTGTTGCGGACAGGCAAACAGAATATCAAATCGCGCAGATTGCGCAGAAGTTGAGTTGCTGGCTAATAAATGTGGGTAACGATCAGGAAACTCGGCGTGTAACGCCAGAAGATCAGGGATGGATGCCAGGGTTCGGGATAGGAAGTATGCGTGCTCCATAACCCTCCCTTAGCAAGACAACAAAAGAAAACGACAATGCGCCGCTCCTGCGCTCGTGGCATTCGCACATCCATGGTGCATCACGCAAATAAACGCAAATGGAATTATATAAACTGCATTGCTTTTATTTGCGTTCATTTGCGTTCATTTGCGTTTTCTTTTAATAAACATGTCGCGGGCATGGCCCGCTCCTACAATGCAAATACGCAGAAAATTTAAACGCGTTTGAACAATATAGTTCCGTTAGTGCCGCCAAAACCAAACGAGTTGGAAATCGCCACATCAATTTTCATATTGCGCGCCGTATTCGGTACATAATCCAGATCACAGGCAGGATCCGGGTTATCAAGATTGATCGTAGGCGTTGCTACCTGCTCTTTCATCGACATCACGGTAAATACCGCTTCCACACCACCGGCTGCACCCAGCAAATGGCCAGTCATGGATTTGGTGGATGTCATGGCCAGTTTATAGGCATGATCACCGAAAGCGGCTTTCGCGGCCATGGTTTCAGCCACGTCACCGGCCGGTGTTGAAGTACCGTGCGCATTAATAAACTGTACGTCCTGCGGATTCACACCGGCGTCACGCATCGCGTTACGCATGCAACGCGCAGCCCCTTCGCCGCCTTCGGATGGCATGGTCATGTGATAAGCATCACCGCTCATACCAAAACCCGCCAGCTCGCAATAGATATTGGCGCCACGTTTTTTGGCGTGTTCGTATTCTTCCAGTACCAGTACGCCTGCACCGTCACCCAGCACAAAACCATCACGGTCTTTATCCCAGGGGCGGCTGGCGGCCTGCGGGTTATCGTTACGCTTGGACAGCGCACGCGCGGCGGCAAAACCACCTATACCCAGTGGTGAAGAGGCTTTTTCGGCACCGCCCGCAATCATCACATCGGCATCGCCATAGGCGATGATACGTGCGGCTTCTCCAATGTTGTGGGTACCGGTGGTGCAGGCGGTGACGATGGCGATGTTCGGGCCCTTCATACCGTACATGATCGACAAATTGCCGGAAATCATATTGATAATGGAACCGGGAACAAAAAACGGCGTAATTTTACGCGGGCCGCCTTTGTCGAGTGCTTCTTTATTGTCTTCAATCATAGGCAGACCGCCTATACCGGAACTGACGGCCACACCGATACGTTCGGCATTTTGCTCTGTCACTTCCAGTCCTGAATCTTTGATTGCCTGCGTGGCCGCGGCAATACCGTAATGGATAAAGGTATCCATTTTCTTGATATCTTTATGCGGAATATATTCGGCAGGGTCGAAGCCTTTTACCATACAGGCAAAGTTGACACTGTAATCTTTGGTATCGAATTCGGTAATGGGCGCGGCACCGCTTTTACCTGCGAGTATGGCATCCCAGGTTTGCTTGAGATTCAAACCCACCGGGGAAACTATGCCTAAGCCAGTAACTACAACACGACGTTTAGCCAAGAATATTCTCCAGAAATATGCCCAAAAAATAACCTGCCACAAATGAAAAAAGGGCGGGCTTGCGCCCACCCTTTTGCATTGTGATCAGATTAAGCGGCAGTATGTGCCTTAACGTAATCCAGTGCCTGCTGAACAGTCGTAATTTTTTCAGCTTCTTCGTCCGGGATTTCGCACTCGAATTCTTCTTCCAGTGCCATAACCAGTTCAACGGTATCCAGTGAATCAGCACCCAGGTCATCAACAAATGACGCATTGTTGGTCACTTCTTCTTCTTTGACGCCCAGTTGTTCAATAACAATCTTGCGCACGCGTTCTTCAACACTGCTCATTAGGTTTTCCTCTCGTTTATCGATGATTTGAGATGCGCGGTATTCTAGTGAATTCCGTCACAGCGTGCCAGTAAATTTTTCGACCAGTTTAAATGGTAAAATTCACTTATATTTCATAACACTACGTAACTTACTTTACAAAGTACATCACTTTACGGCATGTACATTCCGCCATTAACATTGATGGTTTCGCCTGTGATGTACGCCGCCTGGGGTGATGCCAGAAAAGCCACGGCATGCGCAATATCAGCAGCCTGCCCCAATCTTCCCAGTGGAATCTGTTTAATTAATGCTTCACGTTGCTCTTCCGGCAAGGCGCGCGTCATGTCCGTATCAATAAAACCCGGCGCCACGGTATTCACTGTAATACTGCGTGAGCCGATTTCGCGAGCCAGGGATTTGCTGAATCCCATAATGCCGGCCTTGGCAGCGGCATAATTCGTCTGACCAGGATTACCCGTCAGACCCACCACCGAAGCGATGTTAATGATACGCCCTTTTCGCGCTTTCATCATGCTGCGAATCACAGCTTTGCTGAGACGGAATACAGATGTCAAATTGGTCTGGATAATGTCGTCCCACTGATCATCCTTCATCATCATCAACAGGTTATCGCGGGTAATACCGGCATTGTTGACCAGTATGGAGATAGCCCCGACTTCCGTTTCGATGGCTTTAATAACGGTTTTGACCGATTCTGCATCGGTGACGTTAAGCATCATGCCCCTGCCACCACTGGCCGCCAGATAATCACTAATAGCTGCGGCACCGCTATCACTGGTAGCGGTACCAATCACGGTTGCACCCTGAGCTGCCAGTTCTTCCGCAATAGCACGGCCTATGCCACGGCTGGCTCCGGTAACCAGTGCAATTTCACCTTGTAAATTCATTTTGCTGTCTCCAGGGCCGAGGTAAATTTATTGAGATTATCCAGGGTATCAACGGCGTAGTGCTCGGCATCCTTGTATATGCGTTTATTCAAACCGGCCAGTACTTTACCGGGGCCGCATTCTACTGTTGCATTCAAGCCAGTGCCAGCAAATAAATTGTTAACGGTATCAACCCACAGCACCGGATTATAAAGCTGCTTTTGTAAACACTCGGCAATTTCTGCCGGGGCGCTGTGCGCGCGTGCATCATAGTTTTGCAGCACGGGAATTTCCGGCGTACGAATTTCAATAGACTTTAAACGCTCGCCCAGTTGTCTGGCCGCATCCATCATTAATGAACTGTGAGACGGTACACTCACCGGTAATTTCAGCGCGCGCTTGGCGCCTGCCCCTTTGGCCAGCTCCATGGCTTTTTCGACAGCAGCCGCATGACCGGCAATCACTACCTGACCGGGCGAATTAAAGTTAACAGCCTGGGCAATCGAACTGGCATCGGTTGCCTGTGCACACACCGCTTTGACCTGATCATCATCCAGCCCGAGTATGGCTGCCATGGCACCGACACCTTCCGGGACGGCGCTTTGCATCAAGCGACCACGCTCTGCCACCAGTTTCACGGCATCTTCAAACTGTAATGCACCGGCGCATACCAGTGCGGTGTACTCGCCTAAACTGTGGCCCGCCAGCAACACCGGTTTTTGCTGGGTGTTAATACGTAATGCTTTCCACGCCGCCACACCGGCCACCAGCATCGCGGGCTGGGTGCAGGCGGTTTTATTGAGTTCTTCAACCGGGCCTTTGGCAATCACACCGGCCAGATCGTAACCCAGTGCATCGGATGCACGCGTAAACAGTTTTTTAACTTCGTCGTAGCGTTCAATAAATTCTGCCATCATGCCGATGGACTGCGAACCCTGACCGGGGAATACACAAGCAAATTTCATAATTAGCCTTTAAAGATAAGAATGACGCAAAGAAACAGAGACACAGAGATTTATTACTTTAAAAAGCTCTGCGCCTCTGTGCCTCTGTGTCGAGAATTTCATTTCAATCCCAACACATCCTGCATATCAAATAATCCCTTGTCCTTATTTTGTAACCACTGCGCGGCACGCACGGCGCCTTTGGCGAAGGTCATGCGGCTGGACGCCTTGTGCGTGATTTCCACACGTTCGCCAGCACTGGCAAACATCACCGTGTGATCGCCAACAATATCGCCGGCGCGTATGGTTTCAAAGCCAATGGTTTTGCGATCGCGTTCACCGGTAATACCCTGACGACCGTACACCGCACATTTTTCCAGATCGCGACCCAATGCGGCCGCCACCACTTCGCCCATGCGTAATGCCGTACCGGACGGTGCATCCACTTTATGGCGATGGTGGGCTTCGATGATTTCCACATCCACATCGTCACCCAGAACAGACGCCGCCATTTGTAATAATTTAAAACATAAATTCACACCCACACTCATATTGGGCGCAAACACAATGGCGATATCGCGCGCCGCGTGTTCAATAATCAGTTTTTCATCCGCCGAAAAACCGGTGGTACCAATAACCAGCTTTTTGTTGTGTTCCTTGCAAAATTCAATGTGATCAAGTGTGGAATCAACCGAGGTGAAATCAATCAGTACATCAAAGTTGTTTTCGATTTTATTAATGTCGCCAACAATATTGATATTCAGTGTGCCAACGCCGGCCAGTTCACCGGCATCCACACCAATCAGGGAAGTATCAAGCCGTTCGAGTGCGGCCGATACACGACAATTTGAGGTTTGATTGCAGGCATCAATGAGTGTGCGACCCATGCGGCCACCGGCACCTGCAATAGCGATATTCAACATGTTGGTTACCTTATTATTTATTGGATTATGAACACGCGGTGCAAGTCATCTGGTTACCAGCTGATGTAGCTGTAGCCCTGTTCCTGCAATGCCATAATATCTGCGGCGCCTACCTTGATGACCTGAACAAACGGGTACATATCATCGGCCGTCCAGTCCAGGGATGTCAGGGTGTTTCCACAGGCGTGGAATTTTACACCATATTGAGCAAGGCTTTTAACTCGTTGCCGAATTTCATCATCCACCGGGCGCAGGGGTTTTTTAGCCAGAATATGAATACCGGGACCAAACGCTGTCACCACAATCGTGACGTTGTCGTTGTACTGACGCAGCATTTCTCCCACCGAGAACAAGATGGCACGGTGATAATCCGGATCGGCTTTATTGCACTGATAAACGACATTGTGATCTGTCGGATCACCGGGAAACCGGGTTGAGGGGGTAGTTTCGGTTTCCGCTGACGCTGACTTGATCGCCAGCAAGCCTGCACCATACGACAATAATCCGGTCAGCCAGCGACGTCGTGAGTTCACGCTCTACTCCTCAGAATTTCATATCATCAAAAAATTTCTTAACGCCATCC
>JACPVK010000250.1 GCA_016191795.1 Gammaproteobacteria bacterium | reverse complement strand
CTCACTTTCGCTACGTCTGGCATTGAGCAGATCGACTTGAACTTCGTGAATCCCGTTTTCGAATTCGGTCATCTTGTTTGAGACAGCAGCTGCCTGGCTTTGTGTGTCAAGCACCTTGTAATAGGCCGCGCCGATAATGATAAAACCAATCAACAGTCCAATCAGCAAACCTGTTAATTTCTGGGTAATTCTTATATTACCCAGGTTGATTAATCCGTATGATTTCGACTTACCAGATTTAAATAATTTCATACCGCCGTCTCCAGCCACTCTTTGAAAGTGAAATAAGTAACAGATTATAAATCAGTGCGTAAAGCCTGGTCATGACGCCACATCATTCCTGATTGACCTGAAATATTCCCTGTGATCAAAGCATGACCAGATTATGTCGTCTTTTTTATATGATTCACTAATGAATTGTTCGATAGCCGGAATATCAGAAACAGAGTCAGTTAGTAATTGCCAGTTGTCCAGATCGCACACTACCGGTAATTTATCAATAAGAATACCAACCGCTTCAGCACCCTTATCCAGTATTAGCAGGCTGTCATAATTCGCCGGAGCATCTGACATACCAAACAACATTGATACATCGTATACAGGTATTAAATTACCGCGCAAATTAACCAGGCCCCGTAACCATTCTTTGGTATTGGGTATGGGGTATAAAGTGAATTTCCTTAATACCTCACTCAACGTATTCGCAGGCACCAGCAAACGGATAACACCCACCTCATAGCCATAACGGTTTATTTTCTTGTTTTCACTGAGTGCCGCTATATCAAGCGTCAGGTAATCGTAGTCCCCAGCGCTGCCAGTTTGCTGTGTTTGCTGCAATGTCGTGAGCGAGATATTGTCAGTCATGTAGATTCAATAGTGCTCAATTTAGATTACTGATCTGGTCAAGAATCTGTTCCGGCTTGTAGGGCTTGGTGATAAATGCCTTGCCACCCTGCAACTCAGCCCAGACGCGGTCTGCTTTCTGATTTTTACTGGTCACAAACACGACCGGTATATTCCGTGTTTTGCTGTTTTGCGCAATCTCACGACAGGCATCGTAGCCATCGGCACCTTCCATCACTATGTCCATAAAGATCAGATCAGGCATCTCTGAGCTGGCAAGCTTTACAGCCTCATTACCCGACGTGGCTGTCACGACCGAATAACCTGCATCTCTTACTATAGACCGAATGTTAGCCAAATCGGTGGGGGAATCATCTACTAATAACACCTTGTTAATAGCCATGGGGTTTCTCCTTGGTATATATCATGTTAAACACAGGCTGCTGAAACAGCCTATTCTCTTCACCATATTGGCACTCTGCCAATATGCTTCTTCACTAGTCGACGTAAATCTGGCCCGCTCTCAGACCGAAGCCTGAGGTATATATTTACGTGCAACTGACTGAAAATCTTCATGTTGTAGTGGTTTTGTCAGATAGGTGTCACAGCCTGATAAAGTCCCCTTCACCTTGTCAAAGGGCGAGGATTTACCAGTCAGCATAATGACAGGCGTATTTTTGTAGCGCGTTGCCTTCTTGAGGGTCTTGCATACCTTGTAGCCATCTATACCCGGCATAACAACATCGAGAAAAATAATGTCGTATTTTCCGTCTCTTGATAATGCCAGTGCCTGTTCGCCGTTTTCTGCCAGCTCGACCTTTACGCCCAGCATTTTCAATTCAATTTCCAATTGCTTTCTAACCGGCTGGCTGTCATCAACTACCATAGCCGTAAAACCAAACTCACTGGTAGCCTGAGCGCCAGCTATCGCTTCGAGCATCTCATTGGATACGTTTGAGTCTTCGTTATCATTACCAATAATCAACTCAGGAATGTAATTCATTTCCTTTATGGTAATGGTATCGAATACTTTCAACACCTTTGACGCCATCATCATTGATTCCAGGTAATAAATACCATCAGCCTTTACCTTGCGCTTGCCAACAAACACAGTAGGCACCCTGGGCTTTTTATTGGGATCCATATAATGTTTTACCCAGTGCGCAATCGCTTCATCACTGTCTGAGTTAACAACGAAAATCTTTCTGGGATCACTGATTGACCCATCAGTCGTTAAAACATACTGCCTGGCAGAACCGGAAGAAATCCGCAATACATGCTGCAGCAACTGTTGATCCTTGGCGGATACACTGATGAGGTAGATTTTAAATTCCTGTGCTTTCTTCATGATCACCTGCCTGCTTGGACACTGACATCAAAATGCCACTAAAGTCAGAGCTCTCGTGGCGGTACTACTTGCGTGAGACAAACAATAGACCTATAAGGATCACTTCTACATAGGAATTTTTCCTCATTGAGGAGCAGGCAGTCACTTAATTTCACTTACCAGTCAGGTCCTCGATTATTAATCTGATAACGACACACCTGCAGACTCACAATTTTGTATATCCACCAGGTTCATTTCCCGGGTTGACGACAAATGATAAATTGACTCAAATCAGTTCCCTGTCCTGCAACATGCATTAATCTCCTGCTCTACTAATCCAATACGAGGTAGTTATGACCACGGTAACCAAAGGCATCAGCATGTTTGTACTGGCTGTTCTTATACTCGCATTGCTGGTGATGATCGTCCTGGGCTTTATGCTCGGCTTTACCCATCCCCTGCCCTGGGTGTTGATTGGTGTACTGGTGGCTATCCCATGGATTCACGACAAAATTGTCTCGCGGCGCTTTGTCAAATGGGACAACTCCATGAGTGTCGGTAACGAACTGATCGACAAGGATCACAAAAAATTACTCGGCATGATCAACCAGTTGCAAACGGCCGCACACTATCAAACCGATACCGAAGAAACCGGCAAGATTCTCGACGATCTGGTGGCCTACACGCGTTATCACTTTGAACGAGAAGAGCAACTGATGCAGCAGCACCATTACACCGGCTTCACTGCCCACAAGCAGCAGCATGACGCCATGGTGCAGCAGGTCAGTAAATTTATCGATGAGTACCGCATCGACAACACACGAACTATTGAAAATGTCGCTCTCTACCTTAAAACCTGGCTGGTTAATCACATAAAAGGTAGCGATCGGGAGTACATACCGTTTCTGAACGACAAGAAATAATGATAAAACCACCCTACAGGCCGCAAGGTTAAAGTCCGATGCGGCCTGTTATTGTCTGGTGCAACCATAGCCTGACAGCTCAAATTATATTTTTTAAATCCTTTCACGCCCATATCCCTGTTTTTCCCTGATTAATTCATGATTGACTCACGTCAAGGCTTCCAGACAGACATGTGTGGCTAAATGCCACCACCATCCAAAGCCTTGAGAGGGTCAAAAAAAATGAGTGGCGCATTTACCAAATCAACCGCGAGAAACATCTTCTACGGTGGGAGCGTGTTTTTCTTCCTGCTGTTAGTGGTTCTCACCTTCGACACCATGAAATCGCTGCCCAAGCGTGATCATCGTGAAAACATCACACCACAAGTCGTACTCGGGAAAAAATTATGGGAAGACCACAATTGCATCGGCTGTCACACGCTGATGGGTGAAGGCGCTTATTTCGCGCCCGAGCTTGCCAATGTGTACGATCGTTTTGGCCAAAGTACAGAAGCCATTGTTGCATTCATCCAGAGCCGGCCTGCTGAAGGGGTTCCGGGTCGCCGCAGTATGCCGCAATTCAATATGAGCACTGAAGAACTGGAAGCCGTGGCTGCATTTTTGAAGTGGACTTCAGAAATTGACGATGCCAACTGGCCACCCAACATTCAGGGTTAATCCACTCGATTACCCCAGGTTCATTGTTCCTAGCGAGGATAATAAATATGCAATACCAATCCCAATCCGTCGCAAAGCTGTACTTTATTGCAGCCATTGCGTTATTTGTCGCACAGATATTGTTTGGCCTGATCATGGGTCTGCAATATGTGATGGGCGATTTTTTGTTCCCGGAAATCCCTTTTAACGTTGCGCGTATGGTGCATACCAATGCCCTCATCGTGTGGCTGCTGATGGGTTTTATGGGTGCCGCCTATTATATGGTGCCCGAAGAAGCTGAAAGAGAGCTGCATTCGCCCAAACTGGCTATAGCCCTGTTCTGGATATTTTTAGCCGCTGCCGGCGCTACCGTACTGGCTTATCTCACTATTAATTATGCAGATCTGGCCCGACTCACCGGTAATGACCTGCTGCCCACCATGGGCCGCGAATTTCTCGAGCAACCCACGATTATCAAAATCGGTATCGTGGTCGTAGCCCTGGGATTTTTGTTCAACATCGGCATGACTATCCTCAAAGGCCGCAAGACAACCATCAATCTGGTGATGCTGGTAGGTCTGGTAGGTCTGGCGGTATTTTTCCTGTTCTCGTTCTACAACCCGACCAATCTGGTACAGGATAAATACTTCTGGTGGTGGACCGTGCATCTCTGGGTAGAAGGCGTGTGGGAATTAATCCTCGGTTCCATGCTGGCCTATGTCCTGATCAAAACCACCGGTGTCGACCGCGAAGTGATTGAAAAATGGCTGTACGTGATCATCGCCATGGCATTGATCACCGGCATCCTCGGTACCGGCCATCACTTCTACTGGATAGGCACACCCGAATACTGGCAGATTGTCGGCTCCGTATTCTCCGCGATGGAACCCATACCATTTTTCATGATGACATTGTTTGCCTTCAACATGGTTAATGCCCGCCGTCGTGAGCATCCCAACAAGGCTGCCGTACTCTGGGCACTGGGCACCGGTGTGATGGCGTTTCTGGGTGCTGGCGTATGGGGCTTTTTGCACACCCTGTCACCGGTCAATTACTACACCCACGGCTCACAGATCACCGCAGCTCACGGACACATGGCATTTTATGGCGCGTACGTCATGATCGTACTCACCATGATTTCATACGCCATGCCATTAATGCGCGGCCGTGCAGGCGCCAACAGTAACAAGGCACAGGTAGTTGAAATGTGGAGCTTCTGGTTAATGACGGTTTCCATGGTGTTCATCACCCTGTTCCTCACCGGTGCCGGCATTTTGCAGGTGTGGTTACAACGCTACAGCGACAGCCCGCTGCCGTTTATGGAAGTACAGGAAAAAATCGCCATCTTCTACTGGATGCGTGAATATACCGGCCTGGTTTTCCTCGCAGGTCTGGTACTGTACATCATCAGTTTCTTTGTGAAAGGCGAAGAAAAAGCTGCATAAAAGTAGCAAGTAGCAAGTTCAAAGTAGCAAGTTAAAGCTTTTACTTGCTACTTGATTCTTGCTACTTGCAACACTCATAAACAGGAGCAAATCATGAATCAGGCAGATGCGAAATTAACTGCAACAGATCATCAGCAACTCCCCTGGTATCTCCAGTCCGGCAAGGAAGTCGAGCTTTTCGAACACGCTTATAACAATCAGTTACCTCTCCTGATCAAAGGCCCCACCGGCTGCGGCAAAACCCGCTTTGTCAGTTACATGGCAGCCAGACTGGGACGCCCCCTGTACACCGTTTCCTGTCACGACGATTTAACCGCCGCCGATCTAATTGGCCGCCATTTAATTGGTGATGGCGAAACCTACTGGAACGATGGCCCGCTAACTCGCGCCGTACGCGAAGGCGCCATTTGTTATCTCGATGAAGTGGTTGAAGCCCGCAAGGACACAACTGTCGTCCTGCATCCGCTGAGTGATGATCGCCGCATCCTGCCGATCGAACGCACCGGCGAAACACTTGTAGCACCCAAAGAATTTATGCTGGTAGTCAGTTATAACCCCGGCTACCAGAACATGATGAAGGGCATGAAGCCCAGCACCCGCCAACGCTTTGTGGCGGTACGATTTAATTTTCCCGAAGCCGAGCATGAACAGGCTATTTTGTGTGGCGAAACCCAGGTTGACCCACTGATGGCAAAAAAACTGGTCGCCCTGGCCAATTCATTACGCGCACTCAAAGATCACGACCT
>JACPVK010000249.1 GCA_016191795.1 Gammaproteobacteria bacterium | reverse complement strand
CCTTGTTAACACTTTCTGTTACAGAAGATGAAGTGCTGGGTATTGGTGGTGAAAATCTGGAAGGTTTCTATTCAGTTATGAAGTACTTCCAAAGCCTGGATAATCCAAACAACAAAGCATTCCTGAAAGAGTTTAAGGCTATGTGGGGCGCTGATAGTGTAGTGGGCGATGTAACGCAGGCTGCATATCTTGGTCCATGGTTGTGGAAAGCAGCAGTAGAAAAAGCCGGCAGTTTTGATGTTGATAAGGTTGTGAAAGCCTCTGAAACAGCCAACATTGAATTAAAAACGGCGCCGGAAGGCTATGTGAAGTTACATCCAAACCATCACTTGTGGAGTAAAACCCGCGTAGCAAAATGGAATAAAGATGGCCAGGCAACGGTTGTCTTTGAATCAGATCTGATTGAACCAAATCCATTTCCAAAAGGTTATCAATAAGCTGGTTTCATGAGTGCATGAAGTAAAACAGGCTGATCAGTAAAGATCAGCCTGCTTAAAGTTAAAAAAGAAAGTTAATTGATGTATTGATTCGATAATTAGCTGCGGAGATCGTGATATGGGCGAATATACAATGGCAGAGTTGACATCAATTCTGGTAATGCAGGGCTTCGCTGGGTTTAGTTTGTTTAGCGTGTTGCTGCTTATGGCGCTTGGTCTGGCGATAATTTTTGGTCAGATGGGCGTCATTAATATGGCCCATGGTGAATTTATGGCAGTTGGTGCGTATACAACGTATTTGCTGTCTGTTGTGAGTGAAAAATATTTTCCAGGATTTATGCCGTACTATTTTGTATTCGCCATCATCGCTTCATTTTTTATAGCCGGATTTATGGGGTACCTGGCAGAGCTCGCACTAATACGGCATTTATATAAAAGACCACTTGATACGCTGCTGGCAACCTGGGGTTTGAGTTTAATTATGCAGCAATCATTTCGTTCAATTTTTGGTGCGCGTGAGGTTAGCCCTATATTGCCAGAATGGTTGATGGGCGCATTCCATGCAACCGACACAATTGACATACCGTTAAACGGTATATTCGTCCTGTTCTTAACCATATTTGTCACGGCTGGTGTTTATATCCTGATGTTTAAGTCTAGCTGGGGGCTACGTGTTCGTGCAACAACACAAAACAGAATTATGAGTGGCGCCGTGGGCATTAATACGAAGAAAGTTGATCGCCTGACTTTTGCTCTGGGTTGCGGTATTGCCGGCGTGGCAGGCGCTGCGTTTACAACAATTGCATCAACAGGTCCAACAACAGGATCGTTATACATTGTCGATACATTTATGGTGGTTGTTTTTGGCGGTGCCGCAAGTCTGTTTGGAACGATAGCATCGGCATTTACGATAGCCCAGGCACAATCCATTCTGGAGTTCTTCATTAGCGGCTCAATCGCCAAAGTCATTACGCTGCTTACGATCGTCATTATTCTGATGTTGCGTCCAGAAGGATTATTCACCATCAAAGTGCGTAAATAAAGAACCGGGAGAAAAATATGAATTTCGTATATGACAGATTACTGGGTGGAAAAAATGGAGCAATTGGATTTGCAGTCCTTGCTGTATTAATTCTGGTAATACTCCCGCTTGGCCTTGATCTTTTTCGCCTGAATCTGGTCGGCAAGTATTTAACTTATGCATTTGCTGCCGTCAGCCTGGTCTTGTTATGGGGCTATGGTGGTGTGTTAAGTCTCGGTCAAGGCGTGTTTTTTGGGCTAGGTGGTTATTGCATGGCGATGTTTCTCAAGCTGGAAGCGTCGGACCCCGAAAGTACAAAAATACAATCAACACCTGGTATACCTGATTTTATGGACTGGAATCAGTTAACGGAGTTGCCCTGGTTCTGGGCGCCATTCGATAGCTTTGGTTTTACCATGCTAGCGGTCATTGTTATCCCAACCATATTTGCTTTCATCATTGGCTATTCGATGTTTAAACGTCGCGTGGGCGGTGTTTATTTTGCAATCATCACCCAGGCAATTGCTTTAATCATGACGGTTTTGATTGTTGGTCAACAGGGCTATACCGGTGGGATTAATGGCATTACGGATCTAAAAACCTTGAACGGCTGGGATATACGTGATGATTCATCCAAGTACATATTGTATTTTATAAACGCATTTATGTTATTCGGCGTGATTATTATTAGTAGATATATTCTTACCAGTAAATTTGGCCGTCTGTTGCTGGCGATGCGTGATAAAGAAGATCGCGTAAGATTTTCCGGCTACGACGTTGCCAGCTTCAAGATATTTATATTTTGTATATCAGCAGCTATCTCGGCACTTGGAGGTGCCATGTTTACGTTGCAGGTCGGATTTATGTCGCCGTCTTTTGTGGGCATCGTTCCATCTATCGAGATGGTGATCTTTGCAGCAGTTGGTGGACGTATGTCATTAATTGGTGCTGTCTACGGTACCTTGCTGGTTAATTACGGTAAGTCTGCGTTTTCGGAATCATTTCCAGAGCTCTGGCTATTCCTGATGGGCGGTTTATTTATTGCGGTAGTCATGTTCTTTCCAAATGGTTTGGCCGGAATATGGGAAAAACACGGCAAAAAATGGCTTGGCTGTATTCAGAAAATGCAATGTGTTAATGCAGTTAAAGTGATGATAGTGAATAAACGTGCGTCCAGGCTTGAAACAGTAAAAGAGTAATCGCATCACGCGGAGCAAATATTATGAGTAAGAAAGAATTCGCCTTGTATATTGAAGATCTGACTGTTTCGTTTGATGGCTTTAAAGCGGTAGACAATTTGAATCTATACATTGATAAGGATGAATTACATGTTGTTATTGGCCCAAATGGTGCAGGTAAGACAACCGTGCTTGATCTGATATGCGGAAAAACAAAGTCAACAGCAGGCAGTATTAAGTTCCAGGACACGGAGCTAACTGAACTCTCAGAGCATGAGATTGTGCATGCCGGTGTAGGCAGAAAATTTCAAACACCTTCTATATATGAAAATCTCTCTGTTTACGACAACCTGGAAGTCTCATACCCAAAAGGCAGAAGTGTATTTGGTTCATTAACTTTCAAGCGCACGGAAGAAGTCGACGCACGCGTCAGGGAAGTGGCAAATGAGATATTTTTAGGAGACTTCCTTGAAATGGAAGCGGCCTTGCTCAGTCATGGGCAGAAACAATGGCTGGAGATAGGGATGCTGCTGATTCAAGACCCGCAATTACTCATGCTAGACGAGCCCGTGGCAGGTATGAGTGTTAAAGAGCGTGAACAGACTGCGGAACTATTGAAAAGAATATGCAAGGGCAGGTCAATGCTTGTGATCGAGCATGACATGGATTTCGTTGCGAAAATTGCACATAAAGTTACGGTGCTTCACCAGGGCAAGATTCTCGCTGCAGGTGATATGCAAGCTGTACAAAATAATCCAAAAGTTATCGAAGTTTACCTGGGCCACTAGGATAGGGGAAATAGTTATGCTTGAAGTATCAGATCTCCATGTGAATTATGGGCAGAGTGAAGTTATCCACGGCATCAGTTTCACAGCCCGAAAAAATGAAACGCTGGCCATCATGGGGCGTAATGGCATGGGCAAAACAACCTTGTTTAAGTCCTTAATAGGTATTCTCGAAGCCCGGAAAGGCAGTATTTCTATTGGTGGCAAGGATGTTACATCTTGCGAAAGCTACCAGCGTGTTGAGAATGGTATTGCCTATGTTCCGCAGGGCAGAATGATTTTTTCAACCCTGACAGTCAAGGAAAATATTGAGACTGGTATGGGTGTATCGGGTCTTGAAGATATTCCGGAAGATATATATGCCTTGTTCCCTGTGTTGTTTGATATGAGAAAT
>JACPVK010000290.1 GCA_016191795.1 Gammaproteobacteria bacterium | reverse complement strand
GCCCAGCCAGACCAGAATATTCTCAGGTGATTCCTGAAAGTGAGAAATCGCCGCTTCAATAACACCAGCATGCAAACCACGCCAGCCGGCATGCGCTGCCGCGACTTTGGTACCGGCACGATTACAAATTAATACCGGCAAACAATCGGCCGTCATGATCGTGCAAACAATATCTTTTTCAGTGGCAAATGACGCATCTGCACAATAATTATTTGTAATCGCTGCATTCACTACTGCCACACCGTGCACCTGTTCCAGCCATACCGGCTCGGCGGGCAGTTGGAGCGCGCCTTTCAGTAAGGCACGGTTTTTCGCCACGGCATCCGGGTTATCACCAACATGCGTGGCCAGATTAAAACTGTCGTACGGCGCAGCACTGACACCACCCTGACGGGTCGTCACACCGGCGTGCACATTCGCCGGAGCCGGCCAGTCGGCGGCTAAAAACTCAGGCAAGGTCTTCACTGGCGAGTACTCGGATTAATTGCTGCATGTCTTCAGGCAATGGCGTTTCCCATTCCAGGTATTCACCGGTGACCGGATGTTCCAGCCCCAGTTTTGCCGCATGCAGGGCCTGGCGCTTGAAGCCACGCAAAGTGGTCTTGAGCAAATCGCTGGCGGCGCGCGGCAGTTGTAATCGTCCGCCATAAACCGGGTCGCCGATGATGGGATAATGAATATGCGTCAGATGCACCCGTATCTGGTGGGTGCGGCCGGTTTCCAGTTGTACCCGCACATGGGTGTGATGACCAAAACGCTGAATGACGCGATAATGCGTCACCGACGGTTTGCCATCAAAGCGCACCGCCATACGCTTGCGATCACGCGGATCGCGGCCTATGGGTTCATCGATGGTGCCGCCGGCCGTCATCACGCCGCGCACCACGGCCTGGTATTCACGGGCAAATTCGCGGGCCTGGAGTTGCTCAACGAGTAATTTGTGGGCCTTGATGTTGCGTGCCACCACCAGCAAACCGGTGGTGTCTTTATCCAGCCGATGCACAATACCGGCTCGTGGCACTTCGGCCAGGGAGGCGTCAAAATGCAGCAGGGCATTTTGCATCGTGCCATCGGCGTGCCCGGCCGCCGGGTGCACCACCAGATCCACCGATTTGTTAATGACAATAATATCGTCGTCGACGTAAACCACATCAAGGGCAATATCCTGCGGCTGTACGGATGCATCATGAATTTCCGGCACCACTTGCAGCTCAATCGTCTCAAAGCCTTCCACCTTGTCCTTGGCGCGCGGTACGGCACCGTTGATTAACACCCGGCCGTCCTTGATCCATTGTTGCAATCGGCTACGCGAATAATCCGGGAATAACTCGACCAATACCGCGTCCAGACGCTGGCGCGCCATCTCCACCGGTACAGTTGCCGTTAAAATCTCACTCATCTGGTTTCAGCTCAGGTTAAGGAACTTGGTTATAATGGGGCATTCTAACAAGTCGTACTTTATTTAAAGCAGGTTTCATCATGCGTTTGTCCACCTTTCTGTTGCCAGCCGGGCTAGTACTGGCATTACTGCTCTCCGCCTGCAGCGATGATCCGACCAAATCCGACCCCTATGCTTCCTGGTCAGCCAAGGATTTTTATGAAGAATCCAAACGCGCATTGAGCGCCGGTGAATTTAAAACCGCGATTGAACACCTGGAAAATCTGGAAGCACGCTTCCCGTTTAGCCCCTACGCAAGGCAGGCACAGCTCGATGTGGCCTATGCCTATTACAAGTTTGAAGAACCCGATTCCGTCATCAGCGCCGCCGATCGTTTTTTACGCCTCAACCCGCGTGATGAACATGTTGACTATGCCTGGTACTTAAAAGGCCTGGCTAATTTCAATCGTGGCTCAGGTTTCCTGGATAGCTGGTTTCCACGTGATCCGTCACAACACGACAGCAAAACCCTGAAAGACGCCTTCAATGATTTTTCAACCCTGGTACGCCGCTATCCCGACAGCCGCTATGCGGCCGACAGCTACAAACGTCTGGTGTATTTGAGAAACGAGTTAGCCGAACATGAAGTAGTGGTGGCCGAGTACTACATGAAACGCGGCGCGTGGCTGGCAGCCGCACAGCGTGGTCAATATGTCATCGAACATTATTCCGGCGCACCGGCCCGGGTTCAGGCCTTGCAAATTATGGATGCCGCTTACACTCAGCTGGGCATGACCGATCTGGCCAGCGATGCACGACTGATACTGGCCAGCAACCCGCCTGTTGACACCGCCACGACGGATCTCGCCACCAGCCTGGATACGGTGCAACCACTCAATTAACCGTCTTTCCAATGTCTGCTCGGCTAGTCAGCCGGGCAATAAAAAGGCAAAACCCGTGAGGGCTTTGCCTTTCTGGTTTTCTGCCAGCCGACTTGATCGGCTTCAGGAATCAATAACGACCGCGACCACCGCCACCGCCACCGCCGCCACCACGTGGGCCTTCTTTCTTCGGCTCTGCCTGGTTCACCTTCATGGCACGACCCTTAATTTCGCTACCGTTCAACGCCTTGATAGCGGCATCGGCTTCGGAGTTTTTTGGCATTTCAACAAAGCCAAAACCCTTCGATCGGCCGGTTTCACGGTCCATGATCACACTTGCCTTAGTGACTTCACCAAACTTTGAAAAAGCTTCGTTCAGATCATCGCCGGTGACGGCATACGCCAGATTACCCACATAAAGTTGCATAACTATTCTCCACTTGTACGTCGATCCGATATGGGCGGTTAATAATCGACGTACAGATCATTAACAGCATTTAGAAAACTAGATAGCGTCTTTGTCGGTTTCACCCGTGCGAATTCGCACGATTTTCTCAACAGGGGTGATGAAAATCTTGCCATCACCTATTTTGCCGGTACGTGCCGCATTGGTTATAGCGGTTACGCAGGCATCGACACGTTCCTGGTCGACAACTATCTCGATCTTGACCTTGGGGATAAAATCCACCACGTATTCTGCACCACGATACAACTCGGTGTGGCCCTTTTGTCGGCCAAAGCCTTTGACTTCCGTGGCAGTCATGCCGGTAACACCAATCTCGGTGAGTGCAGCACGCACGTCGTCGAGCTTGAATGGTTTAATGATGGCCTCAATTTTTCTCATGTTCTCCCCCGCGGCTTTGGGCGCAATAATAACCAAGTCTTATTTGCGGCGATAGCCTGATGTGATGGGATAGCGCCGATCTCGACCAAATGCCCGGCGCGTAATCCGCACCCCCGGAGGTGCCTGACGTCGTTTGTATTCATTAATCTGTACCAGGTGCAGCACCCGTTCCACGGTGGCTTCATCGAAGCCGGCGGCCACAATATCACGCTGTGGATGATCCTGCTCGACACTCATGGCAAGTATGGCGTCCAGTACTTCGTATGCCGGCAGGCTGTCCTGATCGGTTTGATCGGGTCGTAACTCCGCTGATGGCGGACGCGTCAAAACGCGTTCCGGAATCACCGCTGACAAACTATTGCGATAGCGACTCAGGCTATACACCCGCATTTTGAATACGTCCTTGAGGGGTGCGAAACCACCCGCCATGTCACCGTAGAGGGTGCAATAACCTACCGCCATTTCACTTTTGTTGCCGGTGGTGAGCACCATGCGCTGAAACTTGTTCGACAGGGCCATGAGCAATATGCCGCGACAGCGTGCCTGGATATTTTCTTCCGTGGTGTCAGGCTCGGTACCCGCGAAGCTGGGCGCCAGCAGTTCCAGAAAGCTGTTAAATACCGATTCAATGGCGATAACCTTGTATTCCACACCCAGCGCTCGCGCCTGTTGTTCGGCATCGTGCTGGCTCATATCTGCGGTGTAACGTGATGGCATCATCACCGCCATCACCTTATCAGCTCCCAGCGCATCCACCGCAATGGCCAGGGTAAGGGCCGAATCAACCCCGCCGGACAAACCAATCACCACACCCTGAAAACCGTTGTTCCGCACGTAATCACGCACGCCATAAACCAGGGCGCGGTAAATACTGGCATCTTCAGACGACAGGTCGGCCAGCGGTTGCTGCGGCTCAATCCGGCCATCTGTGTGCAATCGATAGCGTAAATCTGCCGCCTCAAAATCCACCCCGCGACCGGCCAGCTCGCCCTGCCCGGTGAGGACCAGTGACTGGCCATCAAACACCAGTTCGTCCTGGCCACCCACCAGGTTGAGATAAAAAACCGGCAGTGCCGTTTCCACACAACGTTGCTGCAGGGCGGCCATTCTTTCTGCGTATTTACCGCCATGATAGGGGGATGCATTCAACACCAGCAGTGCCTGTGCACCCGCCTGTTTGGCCTGCAATGCCGGGGCTTCGATCCAGATATCTTCACAAATGGTGATGCCGAAGGTAATACCCTTAATCGTCAATAAACAGGGTTTGCTGCCTTCACTGAAATAGCGTTTCTCGTCGAACACCGCGTAATTGGGCAAGGTGTATTTGTCATAAACACTGCGTAATGCACCATCACGCATGCACAGTGCCGAGTTATACAGTTTCTGGCCATCGTGCCGTGGCGCGCCAAACACCAGGTCAATGCCGGTCACACTGCGCTGGATATCGGCCACCGCCTCATCACACAGAGCCACAAATCCCCGGCGCAACAATAAGTCTTCCGGTGGATAACCCGATAAGGCGAGCTCGGGAAACACCACCAGATCAGCACCGGCATCCCGTGCCGCCTGCGCCAGACTAATAATTTTTCGGGCATTGGCACGTATATCGCCCACCAGAAAGGATTGCTGCACCAAATGTATTTGAACGGAATCTGTCATGGCAGGAGACTGGCTATCGGAACTATTGCTAGAATTCCGAAAATTCTATCAGGATTAATTAATCATCATGTCAAGAATCGTATTCTTTCTGTTATTGGGCCTGGGCATTTATCTGCTGATACGCTATTACACACGTCGCTCACAAGGCAATGGACCCGGCCCTGTAAAACCACCTACCCGCGACACCATACAATGCGCCCAGTGCAAAACCT
>JACPVK010000003.1 GCA_016191795.1 Gammaproteobacteria bacterium | reverse complement strand
TTCCATGACTTCCTTGCCATGCACAGAATCAACATAATCTTCCAGGGTGTCGTCATGGCATTTGGCGCCGCACACATTGGGAATGGTGAGTTGCCATTCAGTGCGTTTGCTGGTGCCGCGTGGTGGTACGTTGAAGTCATGTGAGTGATGGCAATCGTCGCAGGAGGCTTTAACGCCACCTTCTTTTCCGGCGGATTTGGCGTGAAATGATTCTTTATAAGCCTCGGCGTTTTCAACCACTACACCCATGCGCGCTTTTTCAACGGTTAAACCTTGTTGCTTGATGGCTTCCCAGGCATCGTTATGGCAGCCTGCACAATCGGGTTTGGCTATGCTGGTTTTTTTGTGTTGTGCCTTGTTGTCGATGATTTCCTGATGGCATGTGGTGCATCCCATGCCGCTGTGCACACCCTTGTCGATTTTATTGGCATGTACGGCGGCAACGGTGGGTGGGGCCTCGTCTTCATCCGCATCTTCTTCGGCGGGCAGGGTGATTGTTTTGCTGTGACAGCTGAGGCATCCGGCATCGGTGAGTGGCTCGGCTATGGCAGATGTTTGCCAGAGCAGCGATATGAACAGAAGTAACAGGTAAGTTATGAATCCGAAAGATGAAGTCCGGGTATATATATTTTTTGTTGTTTTGATTCGATCCGACATAACAATCCCCTTAAAGTATTTTGATACGGGTTGTTGTACTTCCACAGCGTGATATTCAGATCGAATGTCCTGGTATCAGGATTCTCTTTTGCAGGTGCGCCTGAAGGCGCACCTGCAAAAAACACGCTTTCATTTTCGTCTTGCTTATTTAAAACTTGCGTAATAGTTAATGAGTGCTTCCAGATCAGCCGCTTCCAGTTTTTCGTATTTTGATTTCATTTTCTTTTCCATGGGGCGTGTGCCTTCGCTGAATTCCTTGAGCTGCTGTCTGATCACCGGTGTCCATTGGCCGGCCAGCATGCCTGAATCGTCACTGGCGAGGCTGCCGCCATCGGCGTGACATTTTTTGCAAAATTTTTCATGCAGGGCTTCACCTTTTTTAGCCAGGGCGGCATCAAAAGTTTGCCCTTTGGCGCGTACAAAAGGTTTGGCAGCGAAATATTCGGCAATTTGTTTTACTTCACTATCGGAAAACTCTTTGGCGATTTTGCACATATCCGACGTTACACCCTTGTTAGGGCCTTCAAGATATTTTGCCGGCGGGCAGGGCCGATCCTTGTTTTTGTAATTGGCGAAGGTGCTGGTGATATAGGCCACCGAATTGCCGCCGATAATCGGCATGTCTTTATCGGTGCTGGCGCCATCCTTGCCATGGCAGTTGGCGCAATCGGCTACCAGTTTGTTGACGTCGGCCGCGAGTGCACTCGAGGTCACACCCAAACCCAGCAGGGCAGCGCCTGCAATCAAAAACAGCCCTGAAGCGCGTTGCGTTGTCATATTGTTTTCCTCGTTTATGAATGCGTGCTTAATATTAAGAGTGCCTGCTCGATTTTTACAAACTTCCATTCCATGTAATCTATATGGATATCGGCGCTGCTGGCGTCCATATTAGCATTGGTTTATATGAAAAATAATAATCATATCGGCAGAGTGTATTTTTGTTCAGGTTTTTTATACAGATAGCACTCCACTCTGATGTTGATTAGCATCAATCATTCTTCCGCAGAACTAAAGTCGTACCTATATTTGATTGATACATATCATGATTCTCAGGCAAGTTAATTGGTATTTATACAAGTGAATAATTGAAAGTCTCATTTCATACCCAGAAAAACAAGAAATTAAAGAAATAATGACTAAAACCAGCCCGTCACTTTTTTAGATCAAGTCACTGTTTCGTCAGCAGGAAGCGTTTGTAAAGGAAGGATGTCAACTCATTACTCGCCACAATAAGCCGGATTATCCGGTAGCCGGGAGAGAAGATCATGAACAAGAATCTATCTGTCTATTACTGGATTAATCTTTTTTTAACAGCGTGCTTGCTGGCATTTGCGTTAGCCGGATGCGGCGATGATGGCGCCCAGGGTGCAGCGGGTACGCCCGGGCCTGGTGTGGCTTCCAAATCCACCGCGACGGCTATCACTATTACCATTACTGGCACCACCATCAACGCGAGCGGCCAGCCGGTGGTGGCATTCTCGGTGGTGAATGAAGACAACATCCCGGTAGCTGGAATGAGCGACACCAATTTACGTTTCAATATTGCCAAGCTGATACCGGGAAGTCCGGCTAAATGGCAAAACTACATTAATCGCAAAGTAACAAAATCCGGCGAGCCCACAGCAGTACAGGGTACTCAGGAACGCTGCAGCTTATCCAATGGAGTCTGCAGTTCCAGTTATGCGTGGGGCACGCTGGTCGATAACATTAATGGTACCTACACGTATACCTTTGCAACCGATATTCGATCAGTTGCCTGTCCGGCAGCGCCAGATCCCTGTACCGATGTCGATGGCAATGCTCTCGACCTTTCTTATCAGGCCGGTATAACCCATCGTGTCACCATTCAGCTCAGTGGCTTAACGCCGTTGTATAACGCGATTTATGATTTTGTGCCTTCCGGTGCGGCGGTGACCAGTACGCGCGACATTGTCAGTACCGCCAAGTGTAACGAATGTCATAACGTGATCCGGGCACATGGCAGCCGTATCGAAACCGGTTTTTGTGTAACCTGCCATAACCCCGGCAGTTGGGATAACACCGCCGATAATCACCAGACAGTGGATTTTCCGGTGATGATTCACAAGATTCATCACGGTGATGAATTACCCAGTGTGAATGATGCAACCAATCCCACACCTTATATGATTGGTAGCGATGATTTTTCCGATGTGGCTTTCCCGCAGGATATTCGTAATTGCACCAAGTGCCACGATGGCACCCCTGGCGCATCCAATGCGACGGTGAATGGTGACAACTGGAAGAATGCACCCACCAAAGCGGCTTGCGGCGCCTGCCATGATGATCTCTATTTTGGTGATACACCTGATCCGGCGAAGCTGTATCAGACGGTGCGTCATATGACCCTGATTACAGATGCGGGCGGTACGGCAATAGCGAATCCGGCTGATAGTACGTGTATCAGTTGTCATGCAACCGGCCAGCTGGCAGGGAGTGTTGTAGAAACGCATGACTTGCCGCAATTGTTAAGGGATGAAGCGGAAAAATATGCGTTCAATATTCTGAGTGTCTGCGGTATTGACGTGGGTTCGAGCCCGGTTTGTGATCCAACAGGAACGGGAACAGGTTTGGTGCCAACCGTCAGGTTCTCTGTTACCGACCCAACAAACGGGAACGCTGCTTATGACATCAAGAATGATGCTGCTTTCAAGTGCGTGCCCGGAGTTGGTAACGGACTGCCCGCCAGTTTGAGTGTGCTGATAGGCTGGAACAACACCGACGAAAACAACACAGGTAGTGGTAGCAATCCGGGGCAGCCTTTAACTGCCAGCGTACTCGAGTCCTACAGTTCTTCTACAGGCGTTTGTTCAGCCAATAACAATGTTGTTGCCGTTGGCGATGGCAGCTTCACAGCAACATTAACCGGTAAGGTGATACCGGATGGCACGCAAGGTTCGGGCCGTGCATCCGTTTATGGACGTGTCAGTGCTGTCATTCATAGTGTTACCGAACGTGTTCGCATTAAAGCGGCATACAGGGATTTCCGTATTACCGATGCGACAGCGGTAGCCCGGCGCACCGTGGTGGATGTCAACAAGTGTCTCAACTGTCATGATCAGTTGAGCTTGCATGGCGATAGCCGCACCGACGAACCCGGATTGTGTGTCATCTGCCACAACCCGAGTGCAACGGATGTGAATCGGCGTCCCAAGACCGGTGGTATACCGGATGCCAGTGGACCCGATGGCAAGACCGAAGAGTCGATAGACTTCAAGCGCATGATCCATGGAATTCATGGCGCAGGTTTCCGTGAGAACGGGCTGGTGGTGTATGGCTACAGCAGTACACCAATCGATTTCTCCGGTATTCGTTTCCCCGGCATTCTTAACGATTGCCTGACTTGCCACGTAACACCTACTGGCAGTAATGCAGGTAGTTACGAGTTGGCCGACAAGTGGGAAGTACCGACTGCCAGTGGCATTTTGAGTAGCACCGTGAGTGCAGTGCCCACTGCGACAGATGCAGGAACCTATACAACTTTTATCGCCAGACAGGATGATGATTTGAACATCACACCGACGGCAGCCGTGTGCTCATCATGCCACGATGGCTTGGTGGCCAAATCACACATGATACTCAATGGTGCTCTCTTTGAAGAAACACAGGCCGATATTGCCAGTAGCGGCACACTCGAGGCATGCGCCATCTGCCATGGTCCGGGACGTACTGCTGACGTGAAATCAGTGCATGGTGTGGATTAACGAAGGCGTGAAATCCGGTTAGCGGGAAATGAGAAATCCGGGAGTAAGTAAATGTTTCTCCCGGGTTGCGTGCACTGAACAGTCAGCAACGATTCAGTCGCGCAACGCCCCGCAACCGGAAGGGTTGGTGGAATCGGTGCCACACATAATCAGGTGTTACCGTAGCCGCCAGACAACGACTAAACGACGGCTATCGAGTAAATAAACATGAATACCAAACACTCATTTTTTGCCGCGCTGTTGCTGTTTTCGGGATTGGTGTTATCGCATTCCATCATGGCCGAAGAACCGGCAGCGGATGCGGCAGTTAACGACAATTCTGTTGCGCCAGCCGTAACCGTTTCCACGCCGGAGTCCGTAGCGGTTGATCAGGCTGTTGAAGCGGTTACTTCGGCATCACCGCCCTGGACACCACCCGTTATCAAAAATGCGGGCTACACCGAACATGGCGCGGATACCTGCATCAAGTGTCACGACGAAGAAGAGGAATACCCGGTCTTCGATATTTTCAAAACCAAACACGGTCAGCAGGGTGACAAACGTTCACCGTTTGCTTCACTGCAATGCGAAGCCTGTCATGGCCCTGGTGCCGAAGCAAAAGAATTTATGGAAGAAGAATTTGCACAGGGTGGGCATATCGGCAAAGTGCCACCCGGCAAAAAGCGACCACCCATTTTAAATTTCGGTAGCAAATCCGATGAAAGCGTGGAAAAACAGAACAACATGTGTCTGGCCTGTCACAAGGGCAATACCCACATCGGCTGGAAAAACAGCGCGCACGAAAATGGCAGTATTGCCTGCGCCAATTGTCACACCGTTCATGCCGCGCATGATCCGGTGATGGTGAAAGCCACGCAGTCGGATGTTTGTTACAAGTGTCACAAGAAAGAACGCGCAGACTTTTTAAAGCCTTCATCGCATCCGGTGCGTACCGGTTTAATGACCTGTACCGAATGCCATAAACCACACGGTACTTCCGGCGCCGACAAGGTGCTGGCGAAACCCACCGTTAATCAAACCTGTTTCACCTGCCATGCGGATAAACGCGGCCCGTTCCTCTGGGAGCATGCGCCGGTGTCTGAAGACTGCACCTTATGCCATAACCCGCACGGTTCAATACACGGCAGCCTGCTGAAAAAAGATCCGCCGTTATTGTGTCAGCAATGTCATGCACCCGGCGGTCATCCTGCTGTTGCACTCACCGGTTCTTCGCTCATTGGCGGTGGCAACCCGGCATCATCCGCATTTTTACTGTCGGGTGGCTGTACCAATTGCCATTCACAGGTGCACGGTTCGAATCATCCATCGGGAGTAAGACAAATGCGCTAGTGCTGTAAAAGCACGGGCGTTGGAGAAAATTGTGAAGCACATGTAACCCGGCCTGGGCAATGCAGGTGACGGTACAAGCACACAGGACAAGAACATGAATACGCAAAAAAAACTGTTATCGCTGTTGATCATGTCGCTACTGGCAGCGAATGCTGCGGCAATCGATGAAGTGGATACATCACAGTGGGTTTGTAAATTTTGTGCCTTCGAAGAAGCGGGATTAACCGGCACAGTTGACCTGGGTTTGGGTTATGTCTCGGATGACTCTTACCAGTTTGGTGATTACACCGGGCTTAACGAAAAAGGTGCATTCCTGATTGGTAATGCGTCGTTGCGACTGCGCGGAGAAGACACTCATTACTGGAATATCGAAGCCATTAACCTGGGGCTGGATTCGCGCTCACTGAGTGTCGAAGGTGGTGCACAAGGCCATTACAAACTGACGTTCAGTTATGACGAATTGCCACATTATATTTCCGATTCAACGGTTACGCCGTTTCTCGGTGCCGGTACCGACACCCTGACATTACCGGGCTCCTGGGTGCGTGCCAGTACCACCGACACCATGACGGATTTATCAAATAGTTTGCACGCCGAAAACCTGGATACCAAACGTAAACGCCTGGGCGTGGGCGCTACGTTAATTTCGGACGGTGATTGGCAATACAGCGTGAACTATCGTCACGAAACCCGTGAAGGCACCAAAGCGATTGCAGGCAGTTTCTTTTTTTCCAGTGCACAGTTAGTGATGCCGGTGGATTATGTAACACAGCAAATGGATGTGGCGGCGATTTACACCACGGAAAAATTACAGGCCAGGCTGGCTTATTACGGATCATTATTCAGCGACGACAATACTTCACTGACCTGGGATAATCCCTACGCGGCCACCAGTATTGATACCGGCCAGCTAGCGTTACCGCCGGATAATCAGTTTCACCAGATACTGGGATCACTGGGATATCAGTTTAGCGATACCACACGTGTTACAACGGATATTGCACTGGGCCGCATGACCCAGGATGATGATTATTTGCCGGCCACAACCAATACCACGCTGTTGCCGATAACCCTGCCGGGCAATTCACTGGATGGGCGCGTCGACACACTCAACGCCAATATAAAATTAACATCGAGCCTGTCACAGGCATTGCGCGTGGCGGCAGCCTATACCTATAACGATCACGACAACCAGACACCACAACTCGATTACACCTGGGTCAGTACCGATATTTCTACCAATGCCACAACGCGTTCCAATCTGCCATACAGTTTCACCAAAGAAGCCATCAAGTTAAATGCCGATTATCGTTTTACACCAACCACAAAAGCCTCGGTCGGTTTTGATAACGCCACTGAAAAACGCACCTACCAGGAAGTATCCAAAGCCGATGAAAATACATTCTGGGCCAAGGCCAGTGCACGCATACCCGCGAATCTTGAAATTACCGCCAAAGCGTCACATGCCGAGCGTGACATAACAGGCTACGAAGTATTGCCCTGGTTAACATCGGCAGAAAATCCGTTATTACGCAAATACAATATGGCGGATCGTACCCGTGAACTGGGTGGTGTACGTGTTGACCTGGTCGGCCGCGAAACCTACAGCTTTGGTGTTGGCATTGATTACTCAAGTGATGACTACACTAACTCACAAGTTGGCCTGAAGGAAAGCCAGGAAAAGGCATTAAGTGTGGATGGCTCTGTTGTGCTGTCAGAAAAAACGCACATCTTCGCTTTTGCCAACCATGAACAAATCGATTCGAAACAGGCAGGAAGCGCGGCTGTTAGCTATCCCGACTGGACCGCAGATAATAAGGATGTGGTGAATACCCTGGGAGTTGGTTTGAAACAAGTGCTGATTGAAGACA
>JACPVK010000289.1 GCA_016191795.1 Gammaproteobacteria bacterium | reverse complement strand
CTTTTGCTGTGATTAATTTGATGAAATATTCAGGCTAGAGCGCAGGAGCGGCGCATTTGCGTTTTCTGTTTCTTTCCCTCTGCGTCTCTGCGTCTCTGCGTCAAAATATTTTCTGTTTGCACACAGTCCAGCTAGTCTGCCGCACTGGACGATATTTTTTTCTCCAGTGTCATCTTGCCTGTTTCCTTGGTGACCTTGAGCCGATCGAGAAATGTCATGCCTAGCAAAATATGTTCGGGATAATCACCATCGACAACCACTGCATCTACATTTTTTTGTTCGAGCTGACCCAATTTTACCGAGTCTAATTTCACGCGCCATGCGCGTGCCACGCCAGATGCAGTTGAAACCTGCGCCGGCTCACCATCCAGCCGATATTTTATACCCAGATTTTTTGCATCAGTGGCACTCATGGCCACGGCCGAAGCACCGGTATCAACCAGAAAATGCGCAGAGCGTCCGTTAATGCTGCCATGCGTCCTGTACATACCGCGCGTATCCGCCATGATTTGTTCACGAATATGCACCGGTTTTGTGTAGCTCATGCTAATGCCGCTACCCGCCGCATAATTTTTTTGCTCCCCATCAATTTCAAGTACAGCGATTTTGCCATCTGCAGAAATCATTTTTACACCTGCAAAAGATTGCCCGACAGATAACACTTTTGTCTCGCCATCAATCAGTAACATGGCTTTGCCCGGAAACAGTGCCTGCACTTCAATCGATTCCACCGCATGCGCCGGTATGGCGAAAATAAATAAAATACATATCTGAATTAATTTTTTCATAACAACAAGAACCATTGAGCCAGTTGCAATACCAGCCAGGCCATAACACCCGCCAGCAAATCATCCAGCATAATACCCAAACCACCGTGCACATGTTTATCCAGCCAGGAGATTGGCCAGGGTTTAATAATGTCGAAAACCCGAAACACCACAAAACCAGCCAGCATCCAGCCAATACCAAATGGTATAGCCATCATGGTTAACAAATAACCGGCAATTTCATCGAACACTATACCCGGATGGTCATGCACTCGTAATTGTTTGCTGGTGTAATCACAAATCGCCACACCGGCAACACAAAGCACTATAACCGCCAGCACATACCAGCCCACACTCAAACTGGCCAGGGCGTAATAAACAGGTATAGCGGCCAGTGTACCAAAGGTGCCGGGTGCTTTTGGCAACAAGCCAGAGCCAAATCCCAGTGCCAGAAAATGCACCGGATTTTTTAAAAGTACTGCAGGTATTTTTACCGTGGATTTCATGATTAGTGTTATGAAAAATGATTATAGCCGCCGCGATCCAGTATCACTTCAGCACCTGACTGATCAAAACAATGCACACCCTCCCCGGCCTGAATTTCACCTATGCAAGTTAACCGGGTTTGCGTTTTATCTGCGATATTCTTTAATACAAATTCGTACTCGGGAGGCACGGTAAAACATAATTCATAATCATCACCACTGGCAGCGACAACAGACCAGTCGATCTTGTGCCCATAATACTGCTGCAATTCTTCTGATAATGGTAGTGCGTCAAGTTGCACTTTTGCGGCACACTGACTGGCATCAGCAATATGTCCCAGATCAGCCACCAGTCCATCCGATATATCGATGGCACAACGACTAAATCTTGCCAGTTCACGACCAAGTTCAATGCGTGGTGTCGGTCGAGTAAGCCGGGATACACAATAGGGTAAATTTATTGATGATGCCAGTTTGCCAGCAACACATTTCAAACCCAATGCAGCATCACCCAGTGTGCCACTCACATAAATTTTGTCTCCCGGCCTGGCCTGATTACGACGCATCACCAAATCCGGCTTTACAAATCCTGTGAGTTGCAGACTCATGCTCAATGGCCCTGACGTGGTATCGCCACCAACGAGTTGCACGCCGTGAGTGGCCGCCAGCTCTGCAAAGCCGTGCATAAACGCCTGTATCCAGTTTTCATCCCCTGCAGGCAGGGTGATAGCGAGCAGAGCCCAGCCAGGTTCAGCTCCCATGGCAGCCAGATCGCTCAAATTAACTGCCATCAGTTTGTAGCCAATATCTTTTGCCGCTGTATTCACCGGAAAGTGCACACCGGCAACCATGGTATCCGTTGTCATCGCGAGCAACTTACCAACCGGGGCCTGTAACAAGGCACAATCATCACCTATTCCCAACACGACATCAGCGCGTTGTGAAACCTGGGATTTAAAATAACGATTAATGAGATCAAATTCAGACACGGCGTGACAACTTGATTGGTTTGTGGCAAGTGTACTCCCGGCGAGAGACTACCGGGCTGCTTTTAACTGATTTAACATGGCGTGCAATTCATCAAACCGAAACGGTTTTTTGAATGCAGAAATAAAATTCAATCCGCTTGAAACAGCCAGCTCCCGCGCTTCCTGCAATATATGGGTGTCAAAACCGGTCATCAGAATCAGACGGGCTCGTGCTTTGTTTTCCGCCAGAAAGCGAATGACTTCCATGCCACTCATATCCGGCATGACCAGATCAAGAAAAATGATATCGGCATCATCCTTAAACTCGGATATAAATATTCGAGCATCAAAATACTGTCCTACTTCAAAACCGGATATATCAGCAACATCAGATATCAATCTGGCCATATCAGGCTCATCATCAATCACGATCAATTTCGGTAGTGTGTACTCGTCAAGCATGCGTCACTCCCTGGTCGAGTGTTTCTCGTATCCTGATCGCCAATGTATCTTTACGGAAAGGCTTTAGTAACATTTTCGACTCGTATTTTTTATAGGCCGGATCCACAACAGGTTTATCAAGCAACCCCGAGATGAATATAACTTTAATGGCAGGATTATATGCCTGAGCCTTGTCAGCCAGCAAATAACCGTTCATACCGGGCATAACCAGATCCGTTAGAAGCAGCTTTATATCATGATTGGCTACTATAAAATTCAGCGCCTCGTCAGGATTTGTTGTGTACAGTGTTTGATACCCAAGCTGCCTGAGATACGCCACGGTGAGCTCAAGCAAGTCCGACTCATCGTCAACGACCAGAACCAGTTCGTTACCCGTTACGACAGCCGCTGGTTTATCATTATTTAAAACAGGGTTAATGGTTGTCGCCACGCTACGTGGCAAATAAATATTGATAGCGGTACCACGTCCAGGCTCAGAATGAATTTCGATTAGTCCGTTATTACGCTTGATATATCCGTACACCATAGCCATGCCCAGGCCCGTACCCTTGCCGACGGGCTTGGTAGTAAAGAACGGTTCGTAAATTTGCTCAACAATCTCCTTACTCATCCCGATACCATTATCCGTTATGGTTAATTTGACATACTCACCCGCGACGGCATTTAGAAGTTGCTTTGATTGTGAGTCATCCAGCACCACATTCCGGGATGTTATATCCAGTTCACCACCATTTGGCATGGCATCACGGGCATTAATGGCCAAATTCAAAACTGCATCCTGAAATTCACCCTTATTTGTTCTAACTATCCACAGGTCTGCCATTAAATCATAGGTGATATTAATTTCAGGCGTCAGCGAATGCGCCATTAAACCATTCATTTCAGACAAACATTCGTTTAGATTAAGATCCTGTAATTCAGCGGTTTGTTTACGGGAAAAAGATAATAATTGCCGGGTTAAATCCGTGCATCGCAGTGTTGCACGGTTAGCCGTTTCAATCATTCGTGTAATATCAGAGCCACTTCCTGCAGCCATCTTTATCATTTCCAGGTAGCCCAAAACCACTCCCAGCTGATTATTAAAATCATGCGCAATGCCACCCGTTAACTTTCCAATGGCGTCCATTTTTTGCGCTCGCCGCAGGGCATCTTCGGTCTTTCTTATTTCTGTTATGTCAGTGGATATGCCGCATACGGCATTGACATTATTCTCTGCATCAAACAATGGAAATTTAATAGTTAGATAAATGTGAAACCCGTCCGTTTGCGGGGCAGACTCTTCTAACTCAACCGGTTTTTTGCTGCGCAACACATCCTGATCAATCGCGGTATATTTATCAGCAAATTCCTTAGGAAATATGTCGTAATCCGTTTTACCCTGTATCGCGCCGTTTGAGATATTAAATAATTCCTCGTAGCGGCGATTTATTAACAAATATTTACCCGACAAATCTTTTATATATATAACAGCAGGCGTGTAACTTAATATGGATTGTAAATGGAATTGCTGCTTTTTAAGCTCGTTAAAAATCATCGCATTTTCTATGGCAATACTGATATGTGCGGCAAATAACTCAAGCATGGACTGGTCATCGCGGGTAAAACTGCCACCACCCTCCTTACCCAGTCCAGACAGGCCACCGACAATTTTCCCCCGTGACATCAGTGGAGTCAGCAGTGACGATTCCATACCCGGTTTCCAGCTAACATCCCTGCCCATTAATTGCTGGCTATTTTCACCAAAAAATAACGGCGCCTGATTTGATAGCACCCAGCCACACATGCCCACATTAATAGGGAAAGATTGCCCCAATAT
>JACPVK010000288.1 GCA_016191795.1 Gammaproteobacteria bacterium | reverse complement strand
GCCATGGTCCTCGGTCTTACTCTTTGTCCAGGGCGTTATCAGTTCCTTCGGAACAGCCGGCAACAGGCGATCATATTCTTTCTTCACCACCGCATAGCATTCGCAAACCGACTGTTCCAGCCTGGGCCGGTCAAGGATGGTGATGTGCCCACGGGTGTATTTGATCAGGCCGCGGGCCTGCAACCGGCCGGCGGCTTCGGTAACGCCTTCGCGGCGCACGCCGAGCATGCTGGCAATCAGTTCCTGGGTCATGGTCAGGTGATTGTCGGGCAGGCGGTCAATGCTCATCAGCAACCAGCGACAGAGTTGCTGTTCCACCGAGTGGTGCCGGTTACAGACGGCGGTTTGCGAGGTCTGGGTAATCAGCGCCTGGGTAAAGTGCAACAACATATCCTCCAGTTCGGTGTGATTTTCAAATTCCTGTTTCAGTGCCGCGCCATTGAGCTGCCAGGCCTGGCCGGCACCTAGCACCAGTGCACGATTGGGTGTGGTATCGCCGCCCATGAACAGGGCTATGCCTACCATGCCTTCATGGCCGATCACGGCAATTTCCGCCGAATCGCCGTCTTTCATCACGTAAAGCATTGAAACAATGCAGCCGGTGACAGGAAAAAAAACATGTTGCAGTTGTGCGCCGGATTCGTAGATCACCTTGCCCAGCGGCATATCGACCAGTTTCAGATTGGGTAGCAGGCGATCAAGGATCCTGGGTGGCAGTGAGGCAAGCAGGCGGTTTTCGTGGAGTAAGTTCATTTATTTTGTCCTCTGCATGGTGATGGCGTCGGCAGAATACGGGGCGGGGGCGGGGCGGGGCGGAGAAAATACTAACACGGTGGGGCGGGGGATTTGTGTGCGTGATCGAACATAGCTACATAGATTTTTGCGACCGGTTGACGGTGTGAAAAGTCGTGTCGTGGTCTGCGCGAAATGTTAAGCGCTGAAACGTACAGACCGGTACCCGCAGCAGCGTCACGCTATAAATGCAATTTTGCATAGAACTTAATTTTCAGGAACCGATATGAAAACTCAAACACTTTTAATGGCTGTTTTTCTGGCTACCAGTACCGTTCTGGGTGCGGGTTGCGCGCACTACGGGGCCGATCAGACAGGTCGCGAGGTGGTTTCAGATTCAACCATTACCACCAAGGTTAAGTCTGCGTTGCTGGCTGAGAAAGATGTTAATTCACTCGACATCAGTGTCGAGACTTACGACGGCACGGTGCAATTGTCCGGGTTTGTTGATTCGCAATGGCAAATTGACCAGGCCGTAAAGATCGCAACAGCGGTACATGGCGTGAAGAAAGTAAAGAGTGATCTGCTCAGGAAGACCCGATAAATGATCTTGATGATGATTCCGGCGTCAGGTATTCAGCCGGGATCATTATTCCCCTCGTGTCACGTATAACAGCGTGCAGGAAGAGTACAACATGAAACAATTTACAGCCGATCCGCAAGAAACAGAAACCGCTGGCCAAACCGACAGTGAGCGCGTCACCGAGCTGGGAAATCAGCACTGGAGTCGCGACAAGTCGCAACAACTGGCAAAAGATGAAGCTATTGAGTTAAGCGATGAGCACTGGGCAGTGGTGGTGTTTTTACGCAAATATTATCTGGAAAATGGTTTGCCGATTAATGCACGCGAAACGGCCAGGGCGCTCAACCAACACTTCGCCAGCCAGGGCGGTAACAGGTATCTGCACAAACTGTTTCCCGAAGGCCCGGTGACGCAGGGCAGTCGCATTGCCAGCTTGCGCACACCTGCTTACGCAACCGATCCTTCATTCGGCACCAGCTACTGAAGCGTGCTGGCCGTTCGGTCGCATCAGTACGCGGACATAACCTGAATGCGTCGCTGATTTATTCAGCGACGAGTTTGTGGGTCTCGGTATTTACGGGACAGAGTGTGTGTCTTGATGATGTCCGGTGCTGTGACAGGTCTGATTTCATGGTTCGCGTACCCCATCCATTTCACTGAACCAGACGTTTTCACCGCCGGTGTCATTGCGCCTGCCCTTCGCAAGCGAATACTGGAGTGCGTGCATGGGTTGCTGTAAGAACGCAGCGTGCAATGTGTCATAAGCGCCCCGTCAACAGCAGAATGAGCAGGATTAGGACGATCAGTCCCAGAGCGCTACTGGGTGCATAGCCCCAGCTCTTGCTGTGCGGCCAGGCCGGAAAGGCGCCGATCAGCATCAGTATCAGGATGATTAACAGTATGGTTCCCAGAGTCATGGCTTTCCCCTCGTATCAGGCAGGCAGGACAATCAGGATGCGCCCTGTGTAAACGCCATGAAGTTCGCTACCGAACATTGCCGAGGAATTTTATTGGGTGTGAGGATGTACAGATGCGGCATGGCGGATTGGGTAGTCTCAAGCGCTGTTAATTTTGTACAGGTTATCCAGTGAGCAATGGCATGAAAGGCTACAGCCACCACGTATCCGTTTTTTTTGTCCGGCATGAGCAGACCGAACATGTTACGCGGTCTGAAGGCCCTGCATGTACGTCATCGCACAGACTATGTTCCCGCAAACGGCCAGTCTCATCTCTCATTCAGGTGGTTGCTGTGCGCTGCGCAAGCAGTGAGCAGCAGCGTTAATTGCCTGGTTATTTCGCAACCCGATAGTCCGTACAAGAAGGGGGTTTGAGATGAATTGGGATACTGTTAAAAGCAACTGGAATAAATTCAAGGAGAGATTGAAAGCACGCTGGGGCAAGCTTGCCGGGGATCATCCCGGCGCACTGGCCGGGCCCATCGGACGGGGGAGTGATGTACATTTCGCCGTGACGGCAGGCTGTATCGAAAAGCTGCGGCAGCGCCGGGAAGTTTTGCGCGGCGCACTGGTGATGGCTTGTGGTGTGCTGGTGCCAGCGGTGTTTTATGGCTGTGATTCAAAGACGACTTCGAACGCACCGGCTGCCAATTCAACTCCCGTTCCGTCCGCCACACCGGCACCCGAACAGCAGGCGCCGTCATCCGTTACCGAGCGCACCGTGCCGCAGGAGAGTGTCCGCTACCAGTTACAACCCAGGGGAGGATTGCAGTGCGATGGCTGTCTGAATTTCGTTGCCGAATCCAATACCTGCAAGCTGGTAGAAGGTCAGATCAGCCCCACGGGCTGGTGTATTTTGTGGATCGGAAAAAGCTGACGTGTTATTCGATCAGCCGCGCTTTGTGCGTGCGCACCCCATGATGTTTCTCCGGTCACGGAAATATCTCCAAATGCCGTCTGGCCCTTCGTGGGTGCGGTTGATGTGATAACTCCCCAAGAGGTTCAAGGTATGAATAATTTCCCAACCACGGTGCTCCTGGTCGAGGCTGATCTGATGGATGCCAGTCTCATTGAAGATGTGCTTGCTGGCGCCGGCGGTAATCTGTTTTATGTTGAATCAGTCACCTGTCTCGCCGACGCACTCAGGCGCCTGGCCCGGGTTGAGTTTGATGTGGTGTTGCTTGATTTGATGCTGGCGGATGCGCAGGGTATGGAGGTGTTCAATCAAGTGTCTGCGGTGGCAACGAAGGCCCTGATTGTGGTGCTGAGTACAACGGCTGATGAGGCCCTTGCCAATCAGGCTGTTTTATGCGGTGCACATGACTACCTGGTTAAAAGCCATGTTGAAGCCTACTGGTTACCACGTGCTCTGCAGTATCTGATTGAACGCAAGGTGAGCACCGATGCACTGCGTATCAGTGAAGCACGTTTTCGCTCCATGAGTGATGCTTCACCGCTCGGAATTTTTGTTTCCGATGCGCAGGGTAATTGTGTGTATACCAACCAGTCCTATCAGAAAATTTCCGGACTGAATAGCGAACAGTCGCTGGGCACGAACTGGAGCAAGGCCATTCACCCGGAGGATCGTCAGCGTGTGCTGGCTGACTGGCAGACTGCAACACGAGGCCTGGTATCCTTTCAGACCGAGTTCCGTTTTCTGCAGGCAAACAATCGTGTTGCCTGGACACGCGTCAACAGCGCCGTCATGCAAGACGGTAACAGGTTGCTGGGATTGGTGCAGACGGTTGAAGATATTACCGAACGTAAAAAAACAGAGCGGGTATTGCGCGCGTCAGAAGAAGCATTGTACGAAGAAAAAGAGCGTGCCGAGGTCACCCTCAATTCCATTGGCGATGCCGTGTTGACCACGGATATTGCGGGCAATGTTCGTTATCTGAATCAGGTGGCCGAGATGATGACTGGCTGGTCATGTGAGGACGCGATGGGTCAGCCATTAGCGAAGGTGTTCAATGTTATTGATGACGACACACGAAAAGTGATCCCTGACCCGGCGCAGCGTGCCATGGCAGAAAACCGGGTTGTTGGTTTGTCGCTTAATTCTGTATTGATACGTCGCGATGGATCGGAAACAAATATAGAAGATTCGGTTGCGCCAATTCATAACCGCGACGGTCAGGTTTCAGGTGCTGTGATCGTGTTTCATGATGTCAG
>JACPVK010000287.1 GCA_016191795.1 Gammaproteobacteria bacterium | reverse complement strand
TTTGTTTGCGGCTGGATTCGTATTGGCGAATGGCATCCGCATGTTGCAATGTCAGGCCGATATCATCCAGGCCATTTAACAAACAATGTTTACGAAATGCATCCACGTCGAAGCCAAAGGCTTCGCCTGTTTCGGTTATCACTTTTTGCTGTTGCAGATCGATGGTTAGCTGATAACCTTTTTTCACTGTGACCAGCTTGAACAAACGATCCACAATATCGGCCGACAGAACGATAGGCAATAAACCGGTTTTAAAACTGTTGTTGTAAAAAATATCGGCAAAACTCGGCGCAATCACCGAACGAAAACCAAAATCCGTCAACGCCCACACCGCGTGTTCACGCGACGAACCACAACCGAAATTTTCCCGTGCCAGCAAAATACTGGCCCTGTCATAGGGCGATTGATTCAAAATAAAATCGTTATTGATACGCCGTGTCGCATTATCAATATCCGGCGCACCCGGATCCAGATAGCGCCAGTCATCAAACGCATTGGGCCCAAAACCACTGCGTTTAATGGATTTCAGATATTGCTTGGGAATAATGGCATCCGTATCGACATTGGGTCGATCCATGGGTGCAACGATTCCGGTTAACTGAGTAAATTTTTCCACTTTATTACCTTTAAAGATTACCGCAAATGAACGCAAATACACGCAAATAATGAATGGCCGTTGTTTTTCATTTGCGTTTATTTGCGTTCATTTGCGTTTTCTGTTTCTTTTTGATTTCTTCAAAAATTCCTGACATCCACAAAATGCCCGGCTATCGCCGCGGCCGCTGCCATCGCCGGACTCACCAGATGGGTGCGACCACCCTGCCCCTGTCGCCCTTCAAAATTACGATTGGAAGTTGACGCGCAACGCTCACCCGGCTCCAGGCGGTCTGCATTCATGGCCAGACACATGGAGCAGCCCGGTTCACGCCATTCGAAGCCGGCGTTAATAAAAAGTTTGTCCAGGCCTTCTTTTTCGGCCTGTTGTTTAATCAAACCCGAACCCGGCACCACCATCGCCAGTTTAACGTTGGCAGCGACCTTGCGGCCTTTAATCACCTGTGCAGCCTCGCGCAAATCTTCCAGCCGCGAGTTGGTGCAGGAACCGATAAATATTTTATCAACGTTGATTTTATTTATCGGCGTGCCGGCAACCAGACCCATATATTGTAACGCCTTGTTCATGCCTCCGGCTTTTACCGCATCTTTTTCGGCCGCGGGATTCGGCACGCTGTCATCTATCGCCACCACCATTTCCGGCGACGTGCCCCAGGTCACTTGCGGTTTGATAGCGGCGGCATTGAGATGAACTTCACGATCAAATCTGGCATCGCTGTCGCTGTGTAAATCACCCCAGGCTTTTGCTGCCGCATCCCACTGCGCGGCTTTGGGCGCATAAGGGCGACCGCGCACATAATTAATAGTGATGTCATCCACCGCAATTAAACCGGCACGCGCACCGGCTTCAATCGCCATATTACAAATAGTCATGCGACCTTCCATCGATAATGCACGAATCGCACTGCCGGCAAATTCCATGGCGTAGCCATTACCACCGGCGGTGCCGATTTTACCAATCACGGCCAGTACAATATCTTTTGCGGTCACGCCGGCGCCCAGCTTGCCTTCAACATTAACGCGCAGGTTTTTCATTTTGTTTTGCAACAAACATTGCGTTGCCAGTACATGCTCCACTTCGGAGGTACCAATACCAAACGCCAGCGCACCAAACGCGCCGTGCGTGGAAGTGTGAGAATCGCCGCACACCAGCGTCATGCCCGGCAAGGTGGCACCCTGCTCGGGGCCGATGACATGTACTATGCCCTGGCGAATATCATCCATACGAAATTCGGTAATACCGAATTCACGGCAATTGGCATCGAGTGTTTCCACCTGGATACGTGACACGGCATCTGCAATACCCAGATTGCGCGCGGTAGTCGGTACATTATGATCCGGCACGGCCAGCACGGTGTCACTGCGCCAGGGTTTACGGCCAGCCAGACGCAGGCCTTCAAAGGCCTGCGGTGATGTCACCTCGTGTACCAGGTGACGGTCGATATATAACAATGCCGTGCCGTCATCCTCAACGCGCACCACATGTGATTCGAATAATTTATCGTAAAGTGTCTTGCCGGCCATGCGGCCTCCCATACTGACTTTTAGGCATGCTGCGCAGTTTATGCCTGCGCGACCAATAAAACAAAGTCATCTTTTTCATATAAACTATTCCTTTTGGGAATAGTAGCAAGTAGCTGGTAGCAAGTTGCAAGGAACGGCTTTTACTTGCACCTTGAACCTTGCTACTTGCTACTTGCCACTTGAACCTTGCTACTTATTAATTAACCTTTGCTACTTGCTACATGAACCTTGCTACTAACATATGAACATACAAAATCTCTCAGCCTTCATCGCCGTCAGCGAAACCGGCTCGTTCTCCAGGGCGGCGAGTCGTTTGTTTATTACCCAGCCGGCAGTCAGCAAACGGGTGTCGGCACTGGAGGCCGAGCTCGATGTGAAACTGTTTGATCGCATCGGCAAAAGCGTGCAACTTACCGAAGCCGGCAATGCACTGGTACCCAGTTGTTTGCGCATACTCGCCGAGCTCGAGGAAAGCCGGCGTATTGTAAACAACCTCAGTGGTCATATTGGCGGCCAGTTAAAAATCGGCACCTCGCACCACATTGGTCTGCATCGTCTGCCACCGGTACTGAGTCACTACACGCAACTGTATAAACAGGTAGACCTGGATATTCATTTCATGGATTCGGAAGAAGCCTGCGATGCCGTGCTCAAAGGCGAACTGGAAATTGCTATCGCTACCCTGCCCGAAAAAACACCCGCAAAACTTGCGACACAAATTATCTGGCACGATCCATTAGGCGTCGTGGTGTCACGCAAACACCCACTCGCCAGACAAAAAAATGTCACGTTAAAAAATCTGGTAGAACACCCGGCCATATTACCATCACAAAGCACTTACACCCGCGCCCTGCTGGAAAAAATGCTCGGCATTAACACCAGTAAATTAAAAATTGCCATGGA
>JACPVK010000286.1 GCA_016191795.1 Gammaproteobacteria bacterium | reverse complement strand
TGACGTTGAACTGATTTTAAACCAAAGCGTTGACAGCAAAGCGCATGGGTCTGGTGCCGAGGCGAATAAATCCCGACCGCATCTGAAAAAACCAGTACTGGTTGCGCAAGAAACGGTAGCAGAACCAGTACAGGATGAAGCCTCACAGTTTGATACAACCGATTCAGCTGACCGTCATCACAACGACACCACACAGCTTGCTGATGCCAGTGCTGTCAGAAAAAAAATATCAATCGAATTCTTACGTTATTTTTATTACCCGGATGCCGCGCTACGCCGTAACTGGCAGGGTGATGTGATCCTGCAATTTACCTTATTACCCGATGGCCACCTGGATCATATTCGCATCCATCAAAGTTCAGGTTATAAAGCACTGGACGATGCCGCCATACACGCACTACAGCAGGTGGAGCCACAACAGGAGCTGGCATTATTAGCCGATGCCGCCCTGTTGCACACATTGCCGGTCAGTTATCGTTTAACGAATCCGCTCTAACCGCGTCCAGGTATTCACACATCTGTTTTGCGCCCTGCAAGACCCGTGGCGTATGGCGCACTATCAAATCCGCATGAATACCAAACAAATGATTATTCGCAATCGCTTTTATATTTTTCCATTTACGCCAGCCCACAGACCAGTCATCACGGGTTTCATGCGAGCCGTAAAAAATCACATCCGGATTTTGCGCAATCACCGACTCTATCGAAACCTGTGGCGACAGGGTTTTAATATCGCCAAACACATTAACGCCACCACACAGGTGAATCACCTTGCTGATAAGATGCTGGTCATTCACCGTAAACAAGGGATTGTTCCACACCTGATAAAACACCCGCACCGGCCTGCGCCCGGCATATTGCTGACGAATTGCCTGCAACTCATGCATATAATTATTCGCGGCCTGGTCGGCTGTTTTTTGCGTGCCCAGCATTTTGCCAATCTGCCGTATATCCCTGGCGACATCTTCAAACTCGCGCGGCTCGGTGACATAAACATTCAATCCAAGGCGCATCAATTCATTGAGTTGCGGTTTTGGATTGCCGCTGTGCCAGGCTATCAACAAATCCGGTTTTAATGACAGAATGGTTTCCATATCAAATTTATCGTAACTGCCAATGAGTGGCAGCTTTTTTGCCTGAGAAGGATAATCACTAAAACTGACCCCGGCCACCACCTGATTCCCGGCGCCGGCCGCATACAACAATTCGGTAACATGGGGCGACAAACTGATAACGCGCGTTGCCGGTTGCGTGAGTGTGATGGTTCTACCCAGATCGTCTACCACTTTAATGTCGGCAACGGCAGAAATTGACCAAAGAAATGTACTTAACATTATCCAGGTGAAGATGATCACCTGATTTGTAGGTCGGGCTTCAGCCCGACAAGTCGGGCTGAAGCCCGATCTACAAAAAAATGGATATAACATCTTTAAACGCCAGATTAATAACAGATTGCATTTCATAACAACACGTATCTTAAATGACAGGTGCAAATTCTAGCATGGCAGCCAAATCAATAATGGTACAGGGCACGACATCCGATGCCGGTAAAAGCACGCTGGTCACCGGACTATGCCGTGCACTTAAAAATCGCAACATCAATGTGGCCCCGTTCAAACCACAAAACATGGCACTGAACAGCGCCGTGACGATAGACAACGGCGAAATCGGCCGAGCGCAAGCGGTGCAGGCCCAGGCGTGCTCATTACCGCCACACAGCGACATGAATCCGATATTACTCAAACCCAATAGTGATATCGGCGCCCAGGTCATTATCCACGGCAAGGCCTTAACTGATATGGACGCCACGGTATTTCATGATTACAAAATTACCGCCATGCAGGCCGTGCTGCAATCCTGGCAGCGTTTACAAAATAAGTATGACGCCATTGTTGTTGAAGGCGCCGGCAGCCCGGCCGAAATTAATTTACGCGCAGGCGATATTGCCAACATGGGCTTTGCCGAGGAAGTGAATTGCCCGGTGATACTCATAGCCGACATAGATAAAGGCGGCGTGTTCGCGCATCTGGTGGGCACATTAAATCTGTTATCACCATCCGAGCAACAACGCATCAAGGGATTTGTCATAAACCGTTTTCGCGGTGACATTAATTTACTCAAACCCGGCCTGGACTGGCTGGAACAACACACAGGCAAACCGGTACTGGGCGTTTTACCTTATTTGCATGACTTTCATATCGAAGCCGAGGATGCACTCACGCCACAACCCCTTAAATCCGCGCATACATTATTAAAAGTGATCGTGCCGGTATTACCGCGCATCAGCAATCACACCGACTTTGATGCACTGCGCTTGCATCCGAATGTGGATTTTATATACATAAGCACTGGCCAGCCCATACCACCCTGTGACCTGGTCATACTACCCGGCAGCAAAAATGTACGCAGTGATCTCAACTGGCTTAAGCAAAATAACTGGTCGGCATATTTACAAAAACATTTACGCTATGGCGGAAAATTACTGGGCATCTGCGGCGGTTTTCAAATGCTGGGCAATTCCATTTCAGATCCACACGGCATAGAAGGCGA
>JACPVK010000002.1 GCA_016191795.1 Gammaproteobacteria bacterium | reverse complement strand
GTCGTGATCTGGGTATGAGTGATGAAGAAGTTATGGCCATGATTTCAACTCGCGATGCCAAAGGTGATCACACCAAGCCCGGCGAATTAATGAAAATCGCCATGGATACAAATTACGCCAAGAGCGCTTTCGGTACCAAAATCCCCGGCTTGACGGTGATTGCACGTGCCCGTGGTGCTGACTGGTTGTACACCTATTTGCGTACATTTTATGTTGATGAATCACGTCCTACCGGCGTCAACAACATTGTGTTCCCGGATGTAGGTATGCCACATGTGTTCTGGGAAATGCAGGGCATGCAGAAAGCAAATTTTGTAACTGAAACGGACTCTGAAGGCACCGAGCATAAAGTTTACAAAGGTATGGAACAGGTGTCGCCCGGAACCATGAGCAAGGAACAGTACGATGCTTTCGTCGGTGATCTGGTGAACTTCATGGTTTATATGGGTGAACCGGTACAGACAGAACGCAAGAGCATTGGTATCTGGGTGCTGGTGTTCCTGTTTGGCTTCACGGTTATTGCCTATTTGTTAAAGAAAGAATACTGGAAGGACATACATTAATTCACGCTTGCACCGGTGTGAGAGTCCTTGCTTCGAATAACTGCATAGGGATATGCAGTCAGGACATCAAGCGCAGCCTGGAGAGCAAAGCAAAGATGTGCATCCTGTTGTAACACGCAAATCACGAGTACAAACTATCTATGAACATCTATTCATCACCAATTTGTCCGTGGTGTCATCGCACACGTATCGTGCTGGCAGAAAAAGATATCACCTGTGAAACAGTCGATGTCGATTTAAACAAATTACCCGAAGATCTTGCAGAACTGAACCCGTACAACAGTGTGCCAACACTGGTTGATCGAGATCTGGTGCTGTATGACTCACGTATTATTATTGAATACCTGGATGAGCGCTTCCCGCATCCGCCCCTGATGCCGGTTGATCCGGTATCTCGTGCCAAAACGCGTATTGCACTGATGCGTGTCGAACATGACTGGTATCCCTTGATGCACGATATACTCACCAAGAGCGAGAAAGTTGTGACCAAGGCACGCAAGGAATTACGTGAAAGCCTGATCGCATCGGCAGAAGTATTCAAGGCCAAGCCCTATTTTCTGAGTGAAGATTTTAGCCTGGTGGATGCAACCATCGCGCCGATATTGTGGCGTTTGCCTGCTCTGGGAATTGACCTGGCCAAAGAAGCCAAGCCGGTTCTGGCCTACGCGGATCGGATTTTTAAACGTAAAACTTTTGTCGAAAGTTTGACTGAAGCAGAACGTGAGATGCGCATGTGAGTACGGTGCTATCACCGCACGGTGATGGCGCTGACACATACAGGAGTTTCGGCATGACATCCAGCCGCCCCTATCTTATTCGCGCCCTGTATCAATGGATAGTTGATAACGGTGTGACGCCTTACATTCTGGTTGATGCCAGCGTTGAAGGTGTGAATGCACCCGAACAATATGTGCAGGATGGGAAAATAGTTTTAAATATTGCACCCATGGCGGTACGCAGCCTGGTTCTGGCCGATGAGCACATCAGCTTTAATGCGCGCTTTGGTGGCCATGCCATGGATGTCTTTGTACCGGTTTCTGCCGTACTGGCCATTTATGCGCGTGAGAATGGACAGGGCATGATGTTTAACGACGAACCACGTAGTCCGGAGCCGCCAAAACCGGGTGGAAGCTCGCCAGAAGAAGATGCCAGTAAACCTAAATTACGCATCGTAAAATAATTTCTCCAATGATGGATTGCACAGTCCGCTTTAATAGTCGCTGGATTCACTATGTCACCATCCCTTGAACCTTCTGATACCCACAATAGCCTGATAACCACATTGCGTAGCATTGCGCGGTTGCCAGCTCGAGTTTTTAACGGATTTTTGTTGCCGGTTTTTAAAGATTTATGGCATGTGGGCTGTGCGATCTGTCACCCGCTTGTTCGCGGTTCTACTCAAGCCATGTCGACAACTGTGCGTAATTTACATAATAAAAAACACTGGATGAGTCGTTTAGGGGCAACATTCTGGGGGAACGCGATTGGTCTGGCGATCGCCATGATATCGGCACAACTGCTATCCAACTTTGTAGAAGTGCCTGGTGCGAAAAATTTATGGGGATTATTCTCGCAGCGCACGCTTCTTAGTGAAAACAGTTACCGTGTGGTGAGTTTCCTGGCGGAATTCATTGTGACACTGATAGTCTTCAGTGCGGTTGAATATGTGATTGATTTACGCAAGCGCAACAAACTGGATGAGGCTACCCACGATGATGAGGCTTAAGGAGCCTCTGATCAAGTTTGGGCGAGCGGATTTGTGAGTCAGAATTTTTCAGCGCAAGGCGCGAAACGACGGCAATATCCGGGAATCTTGCCAAGTTTCGCAACGCAGCGCTGGAAAATTCTGGCCACAAAGCCGCCGGACATAACTTGATCAGAGGCTCCTTAACCGTGGCGGTAATGCTGTCTGTTTGGGATGGTGATATCTGGTGTGTCGATAGTCTTCGTTTTGTATGTAAATCTTGATGGAAGATGCCTGCCTGTTAAGGAGAATGCACTGAGTCGTTTCCCTTTTTCCCGAGTTCGTCTTGCTTTTTATTGGTTATCGTCCTATTAGTCTTGGCTGAAGAAATTCCTGCTGGCAATACTGGGGGCAGGCGCCACTTACTAACTGGTAAATAAGAAGAAAAGGAAAAAATATGAGTGATATATATAAGACTCCCGATGCCAATCTGGCACACGATGCTGTGAATAACTCAGGTAAGGGTAAGGGCCATGCCATTCCGGATGGCGTCAAAGGTTGGAGCTGGGGTGCTTTTTTGCTTGGCTGGATTTGGGCAATCGGTAACAGGACATGGATAGGTTTGCTGGCGCTGGTGCCTTATATTGGTTTTGTGATGGCGATTATATTGGGGCTCAAGGGGCGAGAATGGGCCTGGCAAAACAAACAATGGGATAGTGTTGAACATTTCAATCGCGTCCAAAAACGCTGGAGTTTCTGGGGTGTCACGTTGATTGTCGGCGTAGCGTTGATCGGCATTATGGCGGCGATAGCGATTCCTGCTTATCAGGAGTATGTTAACGCGGCTGGTGCCAGGTAATAACAATAATGAAATATACAAATAAGCATTTTATTTTGTTCACTGCATAAAATGACTTATTGGGTAATTTAAATAACATAATAAGGAATACATCTCATGTCTGATATTTATAAAACACCTGAATCCGAGTTAAACAAACAAATGCCGGTTGGTAATTATGGATCACTGGAGAAAGGCATCGCCGGTGAGTATGAGTTTTCAATTGGCGGAACCTTAAGTGAAG
>JACPVK010000241.1 GCA_016191795.1 Gammaproteobacteria bacterium | reverse complement strand
TGAATTATCGCCTGCACAGGGCAGGCGATTTTGCTGCTCTTTCTTGAGCCACAATAAGCCATAACGACATTAAGCCATTAAAATCCGTGTGGATTATAAAGGGCTTAATTGATCAAATAATGATAAATATCAATTTTACATGCCATTGTTCTAATGTGGCTATTAATAATTTTAAAAAATACTAATGCACCAATAAATACAACTGACTGGCCTGTTCAGGGTATGAAAATACAGAGGTTTGAATGATGGTATTGATAGAGCTCATCATCCTGCTGGTTGTGGTCGGCATTGTACTGCTGGCAACAGGCCTGTGGCGAAAAAAAACACCACCACCAGACGAGTAGCACTGCCTGCTGGTTTTCATGGATCAGGACTTTTATACTCCGCGCCACTAATTATCAAATTTAAGACTGAGGTTTTTGCGATATGGGTGCGCAGTGGAAAAAGAAAGGCAGAGAGCAGGCAGCGGATGCCAAGGGCCGTTTATTTACCAAGCTGGCCAAGGAAGTCATGGTCGCGGCACGTGGCGGGCCCGATCCGGAAATGAATGCCGCCCTGCGCGCAGCGGTCGATCGCGCCAAAAAGGCCTCGATGCCCCGCGATACCCTGGAACGTTCAATCAAAAAAGGCGCCGGACTGACTGATGAGATCGTGAATTATGAGCGCGTGACCTACGAAGGATTTGCACCGCATAAAGTGCCGGTGATCATTGAATGTCTGACTGAAAACAACAATCGCACAGCCACCAATATTCGAATCCTGTTTCGCAAGCTGGGACAGCTGGGTAATTCCGGTTCGGTGTCCTGGGATTTTGATTACCTGGGAATGATTGAAGCAACGCCCGATAAACCAGGCCTTGACGCTGAAGAAGCAGCCATTGAAGCCGGTGCCCAGGATGTAGAAGCCGCTGATGAAGGCACGTTCATGTTCTATACCGAACCCACCGATCTGGATGCCGTCAGCCGCGCCTTGCCGAATCAGGGTTTTACAGTTAATTCGGCACAATTAGGTTACAAATCAAAAAACCCGATGAAACTGGATGAAACAGCGCGTGCTGAAGTCGAAGCCTTTCTGGAAACCATTGATGCCGATGACGATGTGCAGAATGTTTACGTTGGCCTGGCAGACTGACTCTCCCGTAATTGCGGGTAACACAACACAAACATTGTTCTGTAGGTCGGGCTTCAGCCCGACATGGCGGCCTGAAGGCCGACCTACAAATACGATCGTGGGTTAATCCATTAACTTACAGGTGCTTCTTCCCTTTCATAGTCACCTTGGTGACAGAGGCCCGGTACCGATAGTGACATGACGGTATAAATTTCCCGTTTTTTGATTAAGATGGCGTTTATAGATTTCCTGGCGGCGGAGCGGGTATGAGTCTGATACAAAATATTGCGATTAAGCTTGAGCATCCGTTGCTGCTAACCGGCAGTATTGAAACGCCTGCCTATGGTGCGGAAGAACTGGACTCGCTCCGAGCGCGCATCAAGCAATTATTGATCGAGCGTGATGCGGTGCTGGTGGCACATTATTATGTTGATGCAGAGTTACAGCGCCTGGCCGAAGAAACCGGTGGCAAGGTAGCCGATTCACTGGAAATGGCGCGCTTTGGCAACCAGCAAAAAAACAAGGTGCTGGTGGTGGCCGGTGTGCGTTTCATGGGCGAAACAGCCAAAATTCTCAATCCCGAAAAACGCGTAATTATGCCAACGCTGGAAGCCGAGTGTTCCCTGGACTTAAGCGCCCCGGCCGATGAATTCAACCGCATTTGCGATCAACATCCCGACCGTACCGTGGTGGTGTATGCCAATACCAGTGCCGCCGTGAAAGCACGTGCCGACTGGGTGGTTACGTCCAGTAGCGCGTTAGCCATTGTGAATCATTTGAAAGCGCAGGGTAAAAAAATCCTGTTTGCGCCGGACAAACATCTGGGACATTACATCGAGCAGCAAACCGGCGCCGATATGCTGATATGGGATGGCGCCTGTGTGGTGCATGAAGCCTTTAAGGCCGACGCCTTGAAAGCACTGAAAAAATTACATCCCAGGGCGGCTATTCTGGTGCATCCCGAGTCACCGGATGATGTGGTGGCGCAGGCCGATGTGGTGGGTTCCACTACGCAACTGATTGAGGCAGTCAAAAATTTGCCCAACCCGGAATTTATTGTTGCCACCGATAACGGCATTTTTCACAAAATGAAGGCTGTCGCTGGTAACAAAAAACTCTTTGAAGCGCCGGTGGCCGGTGTGGCTGCCACCTGCGTCAGTTGTGCGCATTGCCCGTGGATGGCGATGAACAGTTTGCGTAACCTGGCCGAGGTACTGGAAAATATGAGCAATGAAATTCATATCGATGAAGGCATACGCCAGAAAGCATTGATATCAACCCGACGCCTGATCGATTTTCGTAAATAAACCTGTGTATTGATTGCTGTCCCGCCTGAGGATATGGAAAAACTTTGACGCAGAGACACAGAGCGCTGTAAAAAATTGAATGTCTCTGTGTCTCTGTGTCTCTGTGTCGATAAAATATCAGCCTAAACCGTTGATCTGAAAACACCCTGTTTTGCCTTCTGTTTGCGGCGTATCAATGCAGTGAATGCCAATAGCCTGATGATAGTTAACAGCCTTCAAATCAGGGGGTATGAAATGACTATCGAAACCTTGCTCGGCAATGAAGCCGAATCCTTGCTGACTCATGTTTGTGCAGGTATTCCCAAATCATCTATACATCCACCTGGCGCTGATTTTATTGATCGCGTAGTGATGCAAAAAAATCGCAAACCCGGTGTGTTGCGAAATTTGCAAAGTTTTTACAATCAGGGCCGATTGGCCGGAACCGGTTATTTATCGTTGTTGCCGGTCGATCAGGGCGTTGAGCATTCAGCCGGTGCATCGTTTGCGCCCAATCCGTTATTTTTTGATCCGGAAAATATTGTGCAGCTGGCGATAGAAGGCGGATGCAATGGCGTGGCATCCACGCTGGGTGTACTGAATTCTGTTGCCCGAAAATATGCGCACAAAATTCCGTTTATAGTAAAACTTAATCACAATGAACTGTTAAGTTACCCCAACAGTTATGATCAAACCCTTTTTGCCAGTGTGGATCAGGCATTCGATATGGGGGCAGCGGCAGTAGGTGCCACCATTTATTTTGGCTCTGAAGAATCGCGGCGTCAGATTATAGAAATTTCCGAAGTGTTTGAGTACGCACACGAACTGGGTATGGTTTGCGTGTTGTGGGCTTATTTGCGTAACAGTGCATTCAAAACAGATAAGGATTATCACGTGTCGGCCGATTTAACCGGCCAGGCCAATCATCTGGCTGCAACGCTGGACGCGGATATTATTAAACAAAAACAGGCACAAAATAACGGCGGCTATAACGCTATCAAGTTTGGCAAAACCAGTCCGCTGGTTTATGAAAAACTGACGACAGATCATCCTGTTGATCTGGTGCGCTATCAGGTGGCCAACTGTTATATGGGTCGTGTTGGTATGATTAATTCCGGTGGTGCTTCCGGCAAGGATGATTTAAAGCAGGCAGTACGAACCGCCGTCATCAACAAACGTGCAGGTGGCATGGGTTTAATTTCGGGTCGTAAGGCATTTCAGAAAGACATGAAAGACGGCATCGCTTTGTTGAATGCCATACAGGATGTTTATCTTTCGCCATCTGTTACGCTGGCTTAATTATTGAAATAACAGCGCAACAGTGAAATCATTCTGCGGAGTGATGTTTCATGTTGCGTTCATCTCAAAATAATCATCGCTATCCTGATGACATTAATTACCAGGCCCTGTTATCCCGATTAAATACGGATGCCAGGGGACTATCACCTGCAGAGGCCGACAAGCGTCGTCAACTGTACGGTAAAAACATCCTGCGTTTGCATCATCATCGTACCGTATTGTTCATGCTGGTCAGCGAATTCCTGGCTTTATTTCCTGTGTTGTTACTGGTTGCTGCGATGCTGGCGATGTATGCCGATCGTTTGCAGCCAAACCAGGGTTTTGATCTGATCGCAACTGCCTTGTTTGTAGTGGTTGTGCTCAATGCACTGGTGTCTTTCATACAGAATTACAAGGTCGAGAAATTGATGAGCAGTTTTCTCGATTACATTACCCGCCCGGTTAATGTGGTGCGTGGTGGCATGGCCATCAATATGGCTTCCGTCGAGCTTGTTCCCGGTGATCTGTTAATTATTCAGGCTGGTGATAAGGTATCAGCCGATGCGGTAATTTTGGGTTGTGACGACTTGCTGGTCGATGAATCCATCCTGACCGGTGAATCATTACCTGTATACAAGTTGCCTGTTACGGACAATATTGCAGTCAATAATCGGCTGTATTCGGGCACAACCATCCTGAAAGGTGAAGCAAAAGTGCTGGTGACAGCGACCGGCAACAACAGCAAAATCGGTCGTATTGCCACGTTAACCAGACATGTGACACGCGATCTGACTCCGATGCAAAAGGAATTGCAAAACTTCGTGCATAAAATATCGCTGTTCTCGCTAGTTATCGGGATTGTGTTTTTCTTTATCGGTTATGGCATCGGAAATACGTTTTTCACAAACCTGGTATTTGCCATAGGGATTATTGTTGCCAATGTGCCTGAAGGCTTGTTGCCAACCGTCACTTTGTCCCTAACCCAGGCATCCTTGCGCATGTCGAAACAACATGCGGTGATCAAGGATATTCGTTCAGTCGAAACTCTGGGAAGCACCACAGTCATTTGTACTGATAAAACCGGTACCTTAACCCGCAATCAATTGCATATCGAAAAGCTTTTTATCGATTTGAAAGAAGAATCTGGCATCAATTCAAATCTGATGCGCAACAAGTCTCTGGATATGGCAAACATCATCATGGCTTTGTGCAACAGCGCTGTGCTGACGACGAATGAGCAAAATAAACCGTATTTAACCGGAGATCCGATTGAAGTGGCCATGGCTGAATTTGTACAGCAACATACCAGCTATGTCGATTTGCGTAAACAATACCGGTTGCTACACACACTGCCGTTTGATGCGCATCGCCGCACGATGGCGGTTAGCTGTCAAACGCCTGGTGGTGCCATGTTGTTACTGGTTAAGGGCGCGGCCGAAGTTGTTATTGAAAAATGTTCGAAACTCTATACGGAAGGTTTTGAGCGAACCTTACACAGCCAGGAAACAATCAGGCTATTAAAACAGGCCAGTGAATATGCCACGTCCGGTTTGCGTGTGCTGGCGCTGGCGTATCGCAGTGTGGAAGATCCCGAAGCCATACCCGAAGATATGGTGTTCGTGGGATTAGTCGCATTAACGGATCCACCCAGACCGGAAGTGCCCGCTGCGGTGAGTGCCTGTCAAACAGCCGGCATTCGCATTATTGTTATGAGTGGTGACAAGGAAGAAACGGTTGCTTATATCACGCGCAAACTCGGGATTGCCGACAAGCCACAAGTGATTTCAGGTGAGCAACTGGAAGCCATGAGTCATGCATCACTTGTTTTGGCATTGCAATCCGGAAATGTGGCCTTCGCACGTATTGCGCCGGAACAAAAACTCGCCATTGTTGAAGCCTTGAAAGATATGGGTGAGGTTGTGGCCATGACAGGCGATGGTGTAAATGATGCGCCCGCACTCAAGCGTGCCGATATTGGTGTGGCCATGGGACTAAAGGGCACCGATGTTGCCCGCGAAGCGGCCGATATCATTTTACTGGATGATAATTTCGCCACCATCGTCAAAGCCATAGAGGAGGGCCGGGCTGTCTACGACAATATAAAAAAATTCATCAACTATGTACTGGCCAGCAATGTGCCGGAAATTCTGCCATACATCGCTTATGTTCTGTTTCCCATTCCATTACCCATTACGGTAGTTCAAATATTAAGTATTGATTTAATGACGGATATGTTGCCTGCGATTGGCCTGGGCAATGAAAAACCGGAACATGACATCATGCAACGCCCGCCGCGCGCACGTACTGAAAGACTGGTCAATTACAAAACATTTGTTCACAGTTATGCATTTATTGGATTACTTGAAGCTGTACTGGCTTTCTGTATGTTTTTTTTGGTGCTCTACGACAATAACTGGTATTACGGCGATCGCATGAGTGCGGACAGCGAGGTTTATCGTCAGGCAGCAGGCGCGTTTTTGATCACCATTATATTTTGCCAGATCGGTAATGTTATGGCGTGTCGTGGATTACGACAGAGTGCAATCAATTACCTGTTCCGGTTTAATGGCTGGATTATGGCAGGTATTATCCTTGAATTATTATTTATAGGTCTGATTACATTAACACCGGGATTATATGGTGTATTTACCACAGCACCGATTGCTGTTGAATACTGGCCATTATTTGTACTGGCAAGTTTACTCGTTTTTACGGCTGATGAATTACGAAAATGGATACTGTCACGACGATTCACTATTTTTCAGATGTAGGCGTTGGTGGCGACGGATAAACTATTATGAAGCGACAAATTCCCTCTGTGCGCATAACCGGGCTCGCCGGGTCAGCGACAAATTTATCGGCTGAGGAGGCACGAAATCGCCACTTAATCTATGGCGCTAATAATATCTTGCAAGCTCCTGTTGCCACCTGGTTCGATTTGTTGCGCGATACTCTGCTTGATCCGATGTTGTGGTTTCTTGTTATCACCAGCAGCCTGTTCATTATTATTGGCGAATACCTTGAAGCCATTATTCTGGCTATAGCTATCATTCCATTGGCTGGTATGGATGCGTATTTACACCGTCGTACCCAGGCTTCGGTTGCCAGTCTTGGTCGTGGTCTTGCGGTGACATCACGCGTCATCAGAGATGACAAAGAACAAATCGTTCCCAGCATTGATCTGGTGCCTGGTGATCTGGTTGTGCTGGATGCAAATGAATATGTTCCTGCTGACGGCGTTATTGTTAGTAGTGAAGATGCTCAAGTTGATGAATCAGCACTAACCGGAGAAGCCTTTCCGGTACGCAAAATCAAAACGGAATTATTTCCGGATACAGGTGATACAACAGTAGAAGATACGCATTGCGGGTTTGCAGGTACACGAGTGCTCACGGGCAGTTTGCATTTGCGAGTTGTTTTTACAGGCAATGAAACGTTATATGGTGACATTGTCAGGACGGCATTGCAGGGCCGGCATGCTAAAACACCCTTGCAACTGGCCATTGCCAACCTGGTCATGGTTTTACTGGTAGCCGCTGCCATATTGTGTCTGCTGGTGGCATGGGTGCGGTGGATACAGGGTTTTGGTTTGCTGGATGCACTGGTTAGTGCGATGACGCTGGCGGTAGCTGCGTTGCCGGAAGAGTATCCGGTAGTATTTACTTTTTTTCTGGGTGTGGGTGTGTATCGGTTGGCACAGCGTCGTGCGCTGGTGCGTCGTGCTGTTGCTGTTGAAAATATAGGCCGTGTTAGTACTATTTGTTCAGATAAAACCGGCACACTTACACTCGGTCAACTTCGCCTGACGCATGTTTTTCCAGTTAATCATGACGGCAGGGAAAAGTTATTGCATATTGCCGCCAGCGCATCGCGAAACGACAGCAATGATCCTCTGGATACAGCCATTTTTCATGCCATGGATTTCAATCCGGAAACGATACATCATGTGGTTACTTTCCCATTTACCGAAGATCGAAAACGCGAAACAGCCCTGATACGCAATGATGATAATAATCTGTATGCTGTGGTCAAAGGTGCACCGGAAGTTATTCTGCAACAATGTGTATTATCAACCGAGTCACGACAGGCGTTACTCGATAAAGCTAATCAACTCGCCGCAGAAGGACATAAAGTTATTGCCTGTGCCAGCCGCGTACTGGATATTCAAACCTGGACAGATCATGAGCCGGTAAATGATTTTATTTATGCCGGGTTGCTGGCGCTTGAAGATCCGGTTCGTGAAGGTGCAGCCGATGCTGTGCGTCAGTGTCAGCAAGCAGGTATTCATGTCATCATGATCACGGGTGATCATCCGCTCACGGCACGAGCCGTGGCGGTGGAGCTGGGTATTGGCCAGGGTAAACCTCGTGTTGTCAACGCAGATGAGATTCAACAGGACATCAAGGCGAATCCGGATTTGCTACAAATAGATGTCATTGCGCGCAGTATTCCGTCGCAAAAGTTACATTTTGTCCGGCAGTTACAGGCTCAGGGTGAAATTGTTGCGGTAACAGGTGATGGTGTCAATGATGTGCCTGCCTTGCAGATTGCCGATGTCGGTATTGCCATGGGTGAGCGCGGTACACAGGCGGCACGTGAAGTATCGGCTGTGGTTTTGCTGGATGATAATTTTAGAACCATTGTGCGCGCAATCGCAGAAGGAGCCCAATTATTTAAAAACCTGCGGCTGAGTTTTGCCTATTTGCTGATGGTGCATATACCACTGGTGTTAAGTGCGGCACTTATACCACTGGCCGGTTTCCCGTTGTTATATCTACCCATTCATATCGTCTGGCTGGAACTCATTATTCATCCAACGGCATTGCTTGTATTTCAGCAATTACCTGCAGTTGAAGATTTACCACACAATAAACATCGAACAGTTACCCGATTTTTTACACGAACTGAATGGGTCATGATTACCCTGGTAGGGCTATTACTTACCGTTGTTGTGACAGGTGGTTATGTTTACAGCCTTGGTATAGGCCGCAATATTGAACATGCGCGTTCCATGGCTCTGGCCGTCATGTGTTTGGGTAGCGCCTGGTTAACGGTGTCATTAAGCGGATTGAAGACAAGAGTGTCACGTACTGTAGCAGGACTTGCATTGGTATCTGCTTTGATTTTAATCCAGTCACCCGTTTCAACCTTGTTACACATGCAGCCATTGCATTTAACTGACTGGTTAATCGCTCTATGCGGCAGT
>JACPVK010000240.1 GCA_016191795.1 Gammaproteobacteria bacterium | reverse complement strand
GTGTAGCTGCTGAGATCCGATTTTATACCAGACTCTTTGGCCATCTTTTACCGGACATTCCATTTCTTCCAGTCCCAGAATTCCTGCGTAGAACTCCCTGGCAACGTCAAGATTGCCGACAGTTACCATTACATGGTCTATGCCTTGTGTCTTTGCTTTCATTGATAATCCTTTTTGCATAAAGTTAAAACTTAGTCGCGCTGCTTTTTGGTGTCTAATTGTTGAGTTTGGTTGCGTAGTGAAGAATAAATGTTTTTTCTTCCGATAATTTATATTCGATCACAGGGCTTTGCTCGCATCGCTGATTTTTGACATTCTATCGGCTAACCATGATAGCTTTTTAGAAAGTTGCTCGACAGTCATGCTTTCCGTATCTGTTAAGTCTGGTAGGTTGGGCTGAGGTACGAAGCCCAACAATCATTCATTATCGCCAACATTCATGTGATTGCATTTTACGTCCACAGTCCAGGTTTCCGTAATTAACCCGTCACGAATATAACGATGAATGGATGAATAAGGCCATGCTGCTGCGATTTTAACGTAACCGTGTTTCACCGGATTAATATGTATGTAATCCACGTGGCGAGACAGATCCAGATCATCACGTATTTCGTGCTCCCAATACCGCCGTTGCCAGATACCACGTTCGCGTTTGTGTTGGCGTGATGTGTTAATGCATTCAGTTTTGGCAAGCGCGCGCGAAAAACCTGCTTTTATCAGCGACCAGCGTACAGGATAATCCCGATCTCCGTCCGGCAGTCTCCAGATGGCATGCAAGTGATCCGGCAAAACAACCATGGCTGTAATGTCGAATGGATGATAACGTTTTACATTGTGCATAACCGTGCGCAATATGTCGGCATGACGCACAAGCAAATCAGATGTCCTGTCGGCCAGATTAACGGTGAAGAAATATGTTCCGCCTTCCGTGTTTGATCGGCGATAGCGCATAACAAAATCCCTTTGTCATTGCTGTGATGATGTGTCGCCGGGTATGTTAGCCTGATTGTGTTGCCGGAAAACATGTTGGGCTTCGTACCTCAGCCCAACCTACACAATCACCTCACTTCGTAGGTTGGTGCTGAGCGCAGCGAAGCCCAACGTTTTGCATTTATTGTTGGGCTTCATTGCATTCAGCCCAACCTACTGTGCTGGCGAGAAATATGGTTTTATTGCTTGAATAGTAGACGGAAGCCAATAGCGTAATGCATTAGCTAGCTTTTTGCTTTTAGGACCGGACCAACTAATAAATACTTTCATGGAATCCCTAATTTTGTGTAGCTTGAATCTTGTCGGCTAACCCGAGTATCGTTTTCATGGCTCCCGATACTAACTCTTTCCAGTCATGCATGGCAATCCGAACAAATGGCCGGTATTGTCTGATCAAATTCAATTCACAATCAAAAGAAAAGGGCGCACAAGGCGCCCTTTTTTTGTTGCGAAGTTTCAGCCCGTTATGCACGGGCCGAATTTTTTACAGTGCAGGACAGGTAGCCGCCGAAGCACCACGCAGCGGTTGAATAACTTTGAAGTTGTAAGGATTGATGGTTGGTAAACGTTTCACTGTCAAACGATGAATCGGCGTGTTGGCAGTGGTCACCATGCCATTGAGGTTGCCACGCAAATATTTAACCACAGCTTCGGTGACGTCCATTACATCGGCAGAGTTAACCACTGTGTTGCTGCCAGGGCCGGCAACCTGAACGATGCTGCCATCGTTCATCACAACCTGGATGGTGCGACCACGGCAAGGGTTGCAGTTGTTGATGGTGGTTGGATCATCGGCAAACCAGTAACCGGTGACGGTGTAGCCACCATGCGCCGGGCTGCCATCGGATGGTATGCATTGCTGGAAGGTTGCGCTGGTAGTGCGGTTGTCGTACAGCTCGTGATCATCCATGGCAATGCCGTTAACCTTGATGTTGCTGCCGCGGTTGGTGCTCCAGGGGCGCGTTGGATCGGCAAAGGTCAGAGGTGATGGATTGACCGGGGTGGCGCCCATGAAACCATCGCAGGCGTCCACGTCATAAGTCAGGCCACTGTAGCCAAACATCCAGCCGCCGGTCCACAGACCGGGGTCCGAATGGAAGGTGCCGCCGATGGATTGTTCGATGGCAAACTTCAGGTCAGCGCCGCAGGCCTTGTCGGTTCTACCCAGTTTGGCGACAACGGGAATGTAATGATAAATGTCTTCCATGGTAATCGCGCCGCCGGCGGGAATGTGCGTGCCGTAGCGAAAGCCGCGGATCGATGCCGACTGCGCCTGACCTATGGCTGCCATGGCATCGGCGATCAAATCATGTGAGCTGCCTTCGACGACACCGGGCATGTCTTCATCCACAAAGTTGGAGCGATGCAGATCAATGTTGGTATAGGCAACGATTTCATCAACCGGGCGCATCAGCGTCGTGGTATTGCCACCCACGCTTACCTGCTGGCCGGCAACAAAACCGTTCGCGAGATACGGCTTGCGTACTTGTGCCACCTTGTAGGCAATCGTTTTGTTGGCCGATAGCCGATCTGTGATGGTATGAGAGTTCCATTCCCAGCCTGTCATTTTTCCAGTTGTAACTTTTACTTTAAGCTCACCGACTGTGGTGCCGTCCTGGCCGGCTTCAACAATAACGGTACCGGTGGGGGTGACAATCGGTTGGGTGGTGCGTTCGTGCATATCCGCACTGAGGATGACATCGACACCGGTGTAGGTTTCTGCAAGCTGAATGGCGCGTGACATTTCCATTTCGGAAATCATCACCACTAAATCCACTTTTTCCTGGTTACGCAATACGTCTATGTAACAGGGGTATTCGGTCTTGCCGTCGGTGTACTGATAACCCGAGGTGACGGTGGTGCCTACGGCTGCAATAGCGCGTGCGGTGGTAAAACCGAGAATACCGATTTTCAGTTTGCCAACGGTTTTAATCCGGTAAGGTGGCAGTACGCGTTTATATTTGTTGCCGGTGGCATCCACTTTTCCACAAACGGCAGTGCTATCAAATTGATTGGTGTAATAGAGGTTGGATGCCAGGGCATTCCAGTTGGCCAGGGGTGCGGCGCCGTTAACGCCCTTGAAGGTTTCTTCGAAGCGTGCGGTACCATAGAGATAATCCCAGTTGCCGGGTGCATGGGCATCGAACTTGAACAGGTTGAGCACATCGATCATCACCTGGCCACGGCTGAACAGGGCTTCGCCTGAACCTTGCAGGGTATCGCCAGTATTGATAGTGAGCGTTTTGCCCCAGTTGTCGTTGCGTATTTTCTGGATTTTGGTGTACATGCGTGCCAGGCCGCCTTCTTCGCGACCGGTGGAGTCACTGCGCACATTGGCGCGGGGCACCATATGGCCGTGAATATCACCGGTGTGAATCAGGGTAACTTCACCGCTACCGGCCATGGCTGTGACGGGTAGCAGAGCAGCTGCCAGCAGGGCGCCGAGTTTTGTGTTTTGTTTCATTTTAAATTCTCCATCTTTCAGGGTGTGTTTGAATATTTTTGTTCGTGCTTTACCGGGTTGAGCCAAGGTTGAACGATGTTAAGACGAGGGGAGATTCGGGTTTATTCCGAACTATAAATTTCATGTTTGTGGGAATAAATTAGCGGGGTGTTGCGTCTTGAGAAATACAGATACACATAAATGACGGGATGGCGGATGGGTTTATTAACATTTTTTTTCAGCGCACAGCGTTGTGATGCCCGGCTTAAACAGCAACGGGCCAGGCTGTTACGCGTGGCCTATTCGTGGTGTCACCAGCATGCCCTGGCAGATGATCTGGTGCAGGAAACCCTGGCGCGTGCCATGGAAAAATGCGGCCAGTTACGCGATGCCTCGCAGCTCGAGCCCTGGCTGTTTGCCATATTGACTAACTGCTGGCGCGACCATTTGCGGCGCCTGAAACCACAGGAAAATATCGATGATCTGGAAGATGCGTTATATGAGCCATCGAATACGCCGGAAAAAACAGGTGAACAGGAGCAGATAGTGGATCGAGTACAAAAAGCGGTTGCCCGCTTACCCATAGGCCAGTGCGAAGTGCTGACGCTGGTGGATCTGGAAGAATTTTCCTATGCCGAAGTCAGTGCGATTCTGGATATTCCGATTGGTACCGTGATGAGTCGTTTGTGCCGTGCGCGCCAGTCACTGAAAAAAGATTTGATTGAATTTAATTTGTCTTCCACTCATGAAACTAACCGATTAAGGAGAGTGAAATGAAACACGATCAGCAGCTCTCTGATGAGTATTTAAATGCCTTTGTTGATGGCGAACTGGCCGCTTCCGAGCGAACCCAGGCGATGCAACAAATCAGCAACGATCCGCAGCTGAAAAAACAGGTGTGCGAACTGAATATGCTCAAGGAAATGATGCGTTTAAGTTATCGCCACCCGCAGGCCGATGCCCAGGTTGATACCCAACAACAACGCTGGCCCTATAGGCGCCACGCCGTGGCGGCCTGTTGTTTGATGGTCATCAGTGTGATGGCTGGCTGGCTGGGCCATGGCCGATTTGCTGAAGATGGTGTTATCAAGGCGGAAATGGTGTCGCTGAAAGATGCTGTTTCGCGCACCGATCACGTGGTGCTGCATGTGGATGCCGCCTCCCCCGAGCGCTTTGAGCGCGCCCTCAACCAGACCGAGAAACTGCTGGATGATGCCAGTATCAGCGGACAGGATTTACAGGTGCATCTGGCCGCCAACAGCCATGGCATCGATCTGTTCCGGGTGAGCACCACGCCTTATGCGTCACGGATACGCGAGATGCAGCAGCGTTATCCCAATCTCACGCTGATCGGTTGTGGCCAGACCATCCGCCGTTTACAGGACGCCAAACAGAATGTCGCCCTGCTGCCCGATGTGGAAATAGTGCCTTCGGTACTGGATGCCGTGGTGTCAGACCTGAAAAACGGCTGGACCTATCTCAAGGTGTAAGGCCTGAATGGCACTTACCCAGGGCTGTGGGCTGTGGGAGCGGGCCATGCCCGCGACTCTGCTTGATTAAAAGCTGAAGTCCGCAAATGCACGCAAATAAACGCAAATAAGGCAAAAGCTATTGTTTTCATTAGCATGCATTTGCGGACTTATTCTTTTCCTTTCTGGTCGCGGGCATGGCCCCTAACCCTGTGTATAAAAAAGCCCGGACAGTTCCGGGCTTTTTTATTGGTGGCCGGGCACCGTACAATGCAGCACATTTTTGAAAAGTTGTCCCCATGCTGAACCTGCCAACCGCCAAACCCCTCCACAGCTATAACAAATACTGGGCCGAGTGCTTCGGCCCAGCGCCGTATTTGCCGATGAGCCGTGCCGAAATGGACAAGCTCGGCTGGGACAGCTGCGACATTATTATTGTGACCGGTGATGCCTATGTCGATCATCCATCATTCGGCATGGCGATTATTGGCCGCTTGCTGGAAGCGCAGGGTTTTCGTGTCGGCATCATTGCGCAGCCCGACTGGCGCAGTAAAAAAGATTTTATGGCGCTGGGTAAACCCAATCTGTTTTTTGGTGTGACCGCGGGCAATATGGATTCGATGATTAATCGTTACACCGCCGATCGCAAACCACGTTCCGATGATGCCTACACACCGGGTGGTGTTGGCTGCAAACGGCCGGATCGCAGCGTGCTTGCCTATTCGCAACGTTGCAAGGAGGCCTGGCCTGATGTGCCGTTATTGATTGGCGGTATTGAAGCGTCGCTGCGCCGTATTGCGCATTACGATTACTGGCAGGATGCCGTGCGTCATTCCATTTTGCTGGATGCCGCCGCCGATATGTTGTTTTACGGCAATGCCGAACGTGCGCTGGTTGAAGTTGCACATCGCATCGCGGCCGGTGAAAAAATTTCTGATATTACCGATGTGCGCGGCACGGCTTTTATTCGCCGCGACACACCGGCCAACTGGTGGGAGCTGGATTCAACCCGCGTGGATATGCCGGGCAAAATTGATCGCATGATTAATCCTTATCTTAATCCACGTGAAATGGATGACTGTGAACAGAAGCGGCGCAATGAAGCTTATTATGTGGTGGATATTTCAACGCTGAACATGCCGCGCAAATTGCCGCGCGATCACACTGTAATTCGTCTACCATCGTTTGAAAAAGTCACCGCCGACAAAGTATTGTACGCACATGCCAGCCGCGTGCTGCACATGGAAACCAACCCCGGCAATGCACGCGCGCTGGTGCAAAAACACGGTGATGTGGATGTGTGGCTGAATCCGCCGCCGATACCGTTAACCACGGAAGAAATGGATTATGTGTTTGCCTCACCGTTTGCGCGCATGCCACATCCGGCTTACAAGGGTGAAAAAATTCCGGCGTATGAAATGATTCGTTTCTCGGTGAACATCATGCGCGGCTGTTTTGGCGGCTGTACGTTCTGTTCCATTACCGAACACGAAGGCCGCATTATGCAGAATCGTTCGCAGGAATCGATATTGCACGAAGTGGAAGAAATCCGTGACAAGGTGCCCGGCTTTACCGGTGTGATTTCCGATCTCGGCGGCCCCACTGCCAACATGTATCGGCTGGCGTGCAAGGATCCGCAAATCGAAGCGGCGTGCCGGCGCCCGAGTTGCGTGTTCCCTGGCATTTGTGAAAATCTCAATACAGATCACAAACCCTTGACGGCGTTGTATCGTGCCGCGCGAAAACTGCCGGGCATTAAAAAAATTCTCATTGGTTCCGGCTTGCGTTATGACCTGGCGGTAACGGACCCGGAATATGTTAAAGAACTGGTGACGCATCATGTTGGCGGTTATTTAAAAATTGCCCCCGAGCATACCGAAAACGAACCTCTGTCGAAAATGATGAAACCTGGCATGGGTGCCTATGATGAATTCAAACAACTGTTTGAAAAATTCACGCGCGAAGCCGGGAAGGAACAATATCTCATTCCTTACTTTATCGCAGCCCATCCCGGCACTACCGATGAAGACATGTTGAATCTGGCATTGTGGTTAAAGAAAAATAATTTCCGAGCCGATCAGGTGCAGGCGTTTTATCCCTCACCCATGGCCACCGCCACCGCCATGTATCACACCCACAAAAATCCCCTGCGTCGGGTGAATTACAAAAGCGAGCAGGTGGATGTGGTGGATGACCCGGGACGGCGTAAATTGCACAAGGCATTTTTGCGCTATCACGATTCAAATAACTGGCCGCTGTTGCGCGAGGCGCTGCAACGCATGGGCCGCGCCGATTTAATAGGTGATGGCCCGCAACATCTGATACCACGTGACCAGCCGACAACCGCTGCGTATCAGTCGCCACGCCGCAAGAATTCACAGCAGGCCCACCAGAAACGTACTCGTCCTGGTGGAAAAATGCTCACCCAGCACACCGGTTTGCCACCGCGGTCTCAGGGGGTGAGCAGCAAAAAAACAGCTCAACCTCGGTCAAAAAACAGTCAACACAAGGGGAAATAGTTGCGAGATGCAATCCGCGCAATGCAGATATGTTTGCATATTGCATTATTGAATGGCCTGGTGCTTGAGATTGTATGTGTAAGTTATTGATTTACAGTTGGTGTGAAAATTGGCACGTGATCTGCAATATATGATTAACAATTTGCAGAGCGAACCGTAGAGGTCGAGCAACCAGTTTCCAAAGCAACCACGCTGATGCTTAGACGCAAGGAATAGCGTCGCTCTTTTTATCCCCAAAGGCCGGTGCCACAAACACCGGCCTTTTTTAATGTGTGAGATTAAAGAATATAAGGTGTGCCTGCGGCACGCTTAATTCGCGTGTCGTCGTCACACGCAAGACCACCACGCCGATTAGACGCAAGGAATAGCGTCGCTCTTTTTATCCCCAAAGGCCGGTGCCACAAACACCGGCCTTTTTTATTGATACAAATTTATAGTGTGGTGCTGTTGTGGGTTGGCCTTCAGGCCAACGCTTTTTAGAAAACAGGTGTGCCTGCGTCACGCTTTTTAATGATGGGTTACGCTACGCTGCACCCATCCTACGACATAACGAAATAAATTCCTCAGGGTTTTTGAAACGGCGTCATATCCAGAAAATTATCCAGAAAGCTGACGCCGTAATAAATGCATGCCTTACTGGATTCATCCGGCTCGCAATAACAAATGCGACCCAGTGATTTATGTTCGGTGTCGTTGGGTAAATGCAAGATTACGTTGACGCGCTCCTGTGTTTCAAATATCTCAGTGCTGGAAAAGCGTAAGCCACCGCGACTGATATTGAACACGTGATGGCGTGTAGAGGAATCGCCAGCATTGTTGTCTGTTAGTGTTCGATGTAATTGCAACCAGGCGTTATCTATGGCCAGACGATAATCTTGTCTTAACATGCTAGTGTTCCTTTTCTTGCTGCAAACAGCTGTGTATTTTTTTTGCTATGTCCTGAATCAAATCAAAATATAAGT
>JACPVK010000239.1 GCA_016191795.1 Gammaproteobacteria bacterium | reverse complement strand
CGGTATTGATTTCCTGCATGAAGGCATTGAACTGCTCGGCCTCTGCATCCGCTTCAAACACAAAACATTCGCCATCATAGCCGGGTTATCAGGTACCAGAGAGCAATTCATTCTTATATAAGCAACAATTCATCTCTGGTACCAATGCCATTAAGTTAAGGAAAAATTATGCTGTTGTAGGGTGCGCCGTGCGCACCAAAAACCCTGTCACATCAATATCGGATACGGTGCGCATGGCGCACCCTACGTCTTAACTTATTTCGGCAATAAGACAATATTTATATTGCCGATATGAAAGATGTTGCGCTATAGAATCGAAGAAAATCTGGATGGATTCCAGGGAGTCTGAACTCAATGCCATTAATTTAAGCTTTTGTAGGATGGGTGAAGCGCAGCGCAACCCATCAAAATGGCGGGTTACGCTGCGCTCCACCCACCCTACAAACAATGCGTTCTTTACGCGTGAGGCCATCGCGAACATCGGGGAGATTGTCTAATTCATTTAGTTGCATGTGTGAGATTGTTGTTTTGTAATTAACCTGAGCACCGCCCCATTATTTTTACGCATACCTAATTTAATTGCGCAATTGTGCGAATACGATGCATTAATTCCGGTAGCCGTGCCTGGCTGGCCGCATCACTCGGCAAGTGCCCGGGCATGGCCAATTGAAATGCACGATCACTCAGCAGCTTTGTCATTTCGGCCGACAGATAATTTTTGAGTTCATCATCTGCAAGTCGAATTTCCTGAATAAGTTCTGCACGGCCATCAATCACCGTGATTAAATCTTCAAGATCATGGCTTGCCAAATAATCAGCTTTGCCACGGTCATGAAACGCTTCCAGCTTGGTAGCAATAAACACCGGTGCAGCAATCAGATTAATTTCCATATTTTCGGTCAGATTCACACGCGACGCCGTGCGGCAAGCCAGTGGGTACCAATAATTATGAAAGCCCAAAATGCCTGCTTCGCTAGGCATCAAATCCAGCATCACACCATTTCTTACCCAGCGGCATATCGGCGCGTCTTGCGAAATATCGTGTTTGAAGCCACGTGCCTTCACGGCCTTTTCCATTGCGTGATATTCCGCGAGCGTTGCCACCTGCACCACCACGTCAACATCTTTTGTAGGGCGCATGATTTGCGCGCGCTGTGTCGTTACCAACAAACCGGTGGCACAACCACCCACAAACACTAGCAGTTCACGCAATTCGCCAAGTGCATCGGCTATTGGAATTAATATTTCAAGATTTGGATTGACCTGAACATCCTTGTTCATTGCATACGCTCCTCAAGTAATTTTTTAGCCAGCTCGCGCTCCCGTGCCTGGCCTGCCCGCAGCGCGTCAAATAACGCCAGTAACTCGTAAAACTTTTCATCATCACGTGCCGCCAGCGGCAGGTTTTCATACAAGGGCAACAACCCCGCCCCGCGCATAATGCCTTCCGGGTGCGGCCATACCAGCGGCGGTTCAGACGATGCCATCATCATGTCCTTGAGTGGCGACGCCGAATGCGCAGTCGGAAAACCGATAGTCATTTCGCCGCGCACTGCCGGGTAAGCAAACGGAGCACCATATATAAGAAACGACCGCAAGGCAGACATCACCGGTACCGGCGAATCACCCAGATCCACCACCAGCCGGGCAGCCATCAGGCGCTGCACGGCAGCATGCGCCTCAAAACGTGACATGCGCATAGCCTCAGCTAGCACCGCATACGGCAACCATTTACCCTGTAATGCCACCAATTTCAGGGCAATAGCCAAGTCCTGCGGTTTAAGCACCCACTGTCGGCTGCTCGCCCGCTTCATGGCGACAGATTTTTCTGATGATTTGGCCTTGTTCATATGCAGTATGCATATAGCATACAAAGAAGCACGGCGCCAGTGATAGACGCAATATGCATACGGAACGTTATTAGGTACCAGAGAACGTTATTAGGTACCAGAGAGCAATTCATTCTTATATAAGCAACAATTGCTCTCTGGTACGGAATACATACTGGGTTACATCACTTCTGAACTTCGGGGATAAGCCTTTCAATTTGCATACGAGGGTACTTAATAAAATCGCGCATAGTGAATTTACTGGAAGGCGCGAATGAGAAAGCTACTGTAAGATAAGCTGATATATTACAGGGATAGCAAATACACCTGCCTCAGCCTAATTATGAAAATAAAATTACTCACCGTTCTATTTTTATACCTGATTACAACAGCATGCAACACACAACAGGAGGCAGCCAAAAAAGGCCCTGAAGGCAGCTGGTGGTTAGGTGGTGCGGACGGAGGAGCCTACATCAAAATAGAAGAAGACAATAACACGCATGACAAGCTATATCAGGGAGTCGTATTCTTTGAATATGACAAAACGGTATGGTATCGAGGCCCTTTTAAACTCGTGGGTGATATCAAATTCACAGTTGATAATCATGACTTATATGTAGAAGTTTAGACCCGATCTGACAGTTACCGGATTTTCAGGCAGTGACTGTCAGGTCAAGTTCAAGCTATTAACTTGCTCCGACAGATTTCTTTTCCTTCCATAAATGTAGCCATCGGTGTTCGGCCACAGCACATTTTTCCCTGATGTGTTCGGTCATGATTGTAGTATTTTATCCATTCGTCAAGATCGAGCTGCAATTCTTCAATACTGCGGTAAATCT
>JACPVK010000242.1 GCA_016191795.1 Gammaproteobacteria bacterium | reverse complement strand
GTATTTCCATCGGCACTCATGCTGGACTCGAGTTCACGCAACAATTCTTTTTGTTTGGCCGTGAGCTTAACCGGTGTTTCGACTATCACCTTGCAAATCAAATCGCCGGCTCCACCGCCGCGCACCGGGGCCACGCCCTTACCCTTAATTCGAAACAGTTTTCCGGTTTGAGTTTCGGACGGTATTTTTAACATGACCCGGCCATTAAGCGTCGGCACTTCAAGTTCGCCGCCCAACGCTGCGGTGGCAACACTGATGGGTACCTGGCATAACAGATTACTGCCATCGCGTTCAAATATCGGATGCGGCTTAACGTGAATCTGCACGTATAAATCACCCGGTGGCCCACCGTTCTCGCCGGCTTCGCCTTCACCTGACAGGCGAATACGATCACCGTTATCCACTCCCGGCGGCACTTTAACAGACAGTGTTTTACGCTCTTCTACACGACCCTGGCCATGACAATCATGACAGGGATCCTTAATCATTTTACCTGCACCATGACAATGTGGACAGGTTTGCTGTACCGAGAAAAAGCCCTGCTGGATACGCACCTGACCCGTGCCCCCACAAGTCGTACAGGTCGTGGCCTGCGAGCCTTTTTTGGCACCAGAACCATGGCAGGTTTTACAGGCCACCAGTGTCGGTATTTTAATTTTAACGGTAGTCCCTGCCACCGCTTCTTCCAGACTCAATTCCATGTTGTAACGTAAATCCGAACCACGATAGGCGCGGCTGCGCGAACGCGCACCGCCACCAAAAATATCGCCGAACACGTCACCAAATATATCGTTGAAGTTAGCACCACCACCAAAACCACCGGCACCGGCAGCAGCAGAAGGATCGACACCGGCATGACCATATTGATCATAGGCCGCGCGTTTTTGCGCATCCGACAGCACGTCGTAGGCTTCCTTGGCTTCCTTGAATTTATCTTCTGCACCCTTGTCTTCGGTATTGCGGTCAGGGTGAAATTTCATCGCCAGTCGACGATAAGCTTTTTTAAGATCAGCTTCATTTACATCGCGGGATACACCCAGCACTTCGTAATAATCACGTTTTGACATGGTTTCTGTAGTCACTTTTTTTCGACTTTATTACGTGCAAAATGCCTGAGGGGTTCAGGCATTTTGCGCAGCTCAAATCAGACGTTGTTGCCTGAGTTATTTATCATCTTTCACTTCTTCAAACTCGGCATCCACTACTTCGTCATCAGCCTTTTTGCCACCACCCTGTTTACCACCGGCGGTACCATGGGTTGCGGAACCGGCACCACCACCGGCCTGCTGTGCCTGGGCATAAGCCTTTTCAGCAACCTTGCTGGCGGCTTCGGTTAAAGTCGCGGTTTTCTTCTCGATCAAATCCTTGTCATCGCCTTTCACCGCTTCTTTCAATTCCTCAATGGCTTTTTCGATACCGGCTTTTTCACCGCTGTCGACTTTATCACCCAGATCTTTGAGTGATTTCTGTACGCTGTGAATCATGTTGTCTGCCGCGTTACGCGCATCCACCATTTCTTTCGCCTTGCGATCTTCATCGGCATGGGCTTCGGCATCCTTCACCATTTTTTCAACTTCTTCATCCGATAAACCGCTGGACGCTTTAATCACGATGGATTGCGCTTTACCGGTTGCCTTGTCTTTAGCGGATACATTCAGGATACCGTTGGCATCGATATCGAATGACACTTCAATTTGCGGTATGCCACGTGGCGCCGGCGGAATGTCACTCAAGTCAAAACGACCCAGTGATTTATTACCGTTGGCCATCTGACGCTCACCCTGCAATACATGCACGGTTACCGCTGTCTGGCTGTCATCCGCCGTCGAGAACACCTGCGATGCCTTGGTCGGAATCGTGGTGTTCTTGTCGATGAGCTTGGTCATCACACCGCCCATGGTTTCAATACCCAGAGACAGCGGCGTCACGTCGAGTAACAGAATATCTTTTACCGTACCACCCAGTACACCACCCTGAATCGCCGCACCGACGGCAACCGCTTCATCCGGGTTCACGTCTTTGCGCGGTTCCTTGCCGAAAATCGTTTTCACAATTTCCTGCACTTTTGGCATACGCGTCTGACCACCGACCAGAATCACGTCGTCGAGATCAGCATTGGTCAAACCGGCATCTTTCATCGCGATACGGCATGGCTCAATGGTCTTCTGAATGAGTTCATCCACCAGTGATTCGAGTTTGGCGCGAGTCAGTTTGACATTTAAATGTTTAGGGCCTGAAGCATCGGCTGTGATGTAGGGCAAATTCACATCCGTCTGTTGGCTGGATGACAATTCGATTTTGGCTTTTTCAGCGGCTTCTTTCAGACGTTGCAGGGCCAGTGGATCGTTGTGTAAATCAATACCGCTGCCCTTCTTGAATTCGTCGGAGAGATAATCAATCAGACGCATATCGAAATCTTCACCACCGAGGAAGGTGTCACCGTTGGTAGCCAGTACTTCGAACTGATGTTCGCCGTCGATTTCAGCAATTTCAATCACGGATACGTCGAAAGTACCGCCACCCAGATCGTAAACCACAATCTTGGCGTCGCCACGTTTCTTGTCCATACCATAAGCCAGTGCGGCCGCGGTGGGTTCGTTGATGATACGTTTAACTTCCAGACCGGCAATACGGCCGGCATCTTTGGTCGCCTGGCGTTGTGAGTCATTGAAGTAAGCCGGTACCGTAATCACCGCTTCGGTGACTTCTTCGCCCAGATAATCTTCGGCGGTCTTTTTCATTTTCTGCAATACACGCGCAGAAATTTCCGGCGGCGCCATTTTCCTGCCACGCACATCCACCCAGGCATCACCGTTATCGGCTTTGATGATTTTGTAAGGCACCAGTTTGATATCGCGCTGTACCACTTCTTCGTTAAAGGTACGGCCAATCAAACGCTTGACGGCGTAGAGGGTATTTTTGGGATTGGTGACAGACTGACGCTTGGCAGATTGCCCCACCAGTACTTCGTCGTTGTCTGTAAAGGCGACAATTGACGGCGTGGTGCGATCACCTTCACTGTTCTCAATCACCTTGGGTTTGTCACCATCCATAATGGCCACGCAGGAGTTGGTGGTGCCCAGGTCGATGCCGATAATTCTTGCCATGTGTAGTTGCTCCGATTCAATTAAATTGTTATCCCTTAAATAGGGACGGTTATTAGTATTTCAATGGCTTACTGATCCGGTGCTTTCGACACCATCACCATGGCCGGTCTCATCAGTCGGTCGTTCAGCAAATAACCTTTTTGCATCACCACCATCACGGTATTGGGTTCCATATCGGCGCTGGGCTGCATGGCCATGGCCTGATGTTGTTCGGGATTGAATTTCTCGCCCCTGGGATTGATTTCCACCACATTAAACTTGCCCAGTGCATTCACCAGCATATTGAGGGTAAGCTCGGTGCCTTCGCAGATTTTTGCAACATCGACACTGCCCTGTTTGGCGACATCCAGTCCCATTTCCAGGCTGTCTTTTACCGGCAACAGCTCGGTGACGAATTTTTCCAGTGCATATTTGTGTGCATTTTCCAGGTCACGCTGGGTGCGGCGACGCAGATTTTCCATTTCGGCACGCGTGCGTAATAACTGATCCCAGTTGTCTGCGGCTTTTTTTTCGGCGGCCTGCAGGCGCTCTGCCAGTTCTTCAGCAGGAGTCAGGGTTACCTGGTCGGCGGATGTATTTTCAGTGGCCTGGGAATTCTCAGGCGTATTTTCGAGGACGGCCTCGTCAGACATTTTTCTACTCCAGTAATAATAATTACCCAACCCCTCGGCATCTGTGCCTCTCCCCATCCCCCTCCCGTCAGCAGGAGAAGGTGAGTCTGCGTCGCCAGGCGACTCGGGATGCAAAATCAGTGTCGAACAAATGGGGATTATTTTTCAGGTTTCAAGGGCTTGTTCATGGATGATGATGTATCCGGCAAATTAAAGGCCGCGCCCAGTAGTCGCGCGGTGACATCGACGATGGATATCACCTTGCTATAAGGCATGCGTGTCGGGCCTATCACCGCCAGCACACCCAGCACCTCGCCGCCGGCTGCATAAGGCGCGGCTATCATACTGTATTGATCAAACTGGGTTAAGCCCGCTTCACGGCCGATGAATACCTGAATATCTTCGGCGGTGATACAACGATCCAGCAGGCTCAACATGTCGCGTTTGCTTTCAAACACATCAAACAATTGCTGTAATTTGCGGGCGTTATCCAGCTCGCTGAAGCGCAGTAAATTGGTTTGTCCCTGCATCACATAGTTATCGCGGTTGCCGGCGGCGGGCGCCAGCGCCTGATCGGCCAGCGCCACAGCGGCCTGCATCAAACCATCTACCGATTCCCGCGCCTGACGCAGCTCATGCAGCAGGCGCGAGCGAATCTGGTAAATATCCTGGCCGGAGAAGTGCAGGTTCAGATAATTGGCGATCCGGTTTAATTCATCCTGGGTGTAATCGCGCTCGACATGCAGCACACGGTTTTGCACGTCTTTTTCGTTAATCACCAGAATAGCGAGCAGGCGTTTATCGGACAGAGGTAAAAATTCAATCTGGCGCAAGGCCGACATACCACCCTTGGGAATGGTAACTATGCCCGCCATGCGTGTGACTTCAGAGAGCAGCGCACTGGCTTCTTCTACCAGGGATTCGCTATTCTGGTCAGGATTTAATTGCTTGCGTAACCTGTCAGCCAGCGCCTTATCAAGCGGCCCCAGCTCCAGCATGGTATCGACGAATAATCGAAAGCCCTGCTCGGTGGGCACACGTCCGGCGGAGGTATGGGGTGAGCAGATCAAACCCATGTGATCGAGGCTCGCCATGACATTACGAATGGTGGCCGAACTGATGTTCAATCCGGCCGCTTCTGCCAGTCGTTTGGAACCCACCGGTTGCCCTTCGTGGATGTAGCAGTCGATGAGCGTTTTGAGCAAATAACGCGAGCGCTCGTTAAGGTTGATGGACGATTTATTCATCCCTGCACTCCCACCCGGATAGCCGCAATGACTGGTTCTGCCTGTAAGAGAATATTCTCAATATCGGGTGTTTTATTTCTACCCATAGCGGTACCTGCTGGCGTGTATTCGCGATGCATTCAGTTGCTGTCACCCGGTATTATTTGGGTATTAATCGGCCATCTTCAATGGTGTAGATCACATCCATTTTGGATGCCAGCGACATATCATGCGTCACCACCACCAGGCTGGTGCCGTATTCCTTGTTAAGCCGCAGCATGACTTGCATCACCTGTTCGGCGGTGTTTTTATCGAGATTGCCTGTAGGCTC
>JACPVK010000226.1 GCA_016191795.1 Gammaproteobacteria bacterium | reverse complement strand
TAGGGCTTCAGGTTCAAGGCATCCATTACCAGAACCGGGTATGGAAGCTTGTCAAAAAGGTTCTGGAATCGTTGTTCCAGATCTGTATTTAAATTCTGAAAAGTTTTAAGAATCGTAATATTTCGACAGTAACCAATTATTCCGAGTAGCTGATCTTTACTGTTATGACAGGGCATTTTTCTGCACAGCCAGACTTCTTGCCCATTACCGGTATTTTTCCTGGTTTCCCAGGTAAATGTCTCGTTAAATTGTAATATTTTCTTGTCTTCGCTCTCTATCTTATGTGCAAGAATCGCATCAAATAGCTGATAATCTTTTTTCCCTATTACATTTTTACTCTCGAGATCAAGCAAAAGCCTTGCCGTGTCATTCATCATTCGGTAATAGCCGCGTTTATCCTTAAAAAATATTCCGTCGCCTTCTTCTGTAATAATATTTTGATGTATCGCCAACTGGATAGTCTCGTCGTTAGCAATCCAGCCAGTGTAATTTAATAGCAGCCTGATCAAGGAACTAAATCCGAGGCCTACCACCATAAGCATGATGCCGCTCGTAAATGCATATACTATTTGTGCGTAGCCACGCGACACAAATAAATCTACAATAATTTCTCCCAGGAACAACCAGATTAAACCGCTAATAATCGCAGCAATTGTTACTGTTAGATAAAACAGGTGACGTTCGTTATTTATCATTTGCTGCGGGTTTAATTATCATAGGGCTTCCATTTACATGCCAGTCAATTAATCAGCCACATTCTCGACGCATTCACATTATTTCTATAACAACTGCAAATTAGCATAAGCGAGCACAAGCCATTTGCTTCCGCTATTACGAAAATTAACTTCTACGCGCGCATGGCTTCCCTGTCCTTCACAATTGGTAACCATACCTTCGCCAAATTTCTGATGCATCACTCGTTGTCCAATCATGATTCCATTGCCTGCTGATTGTTGTACTGAGCCAGTGTTGCGCACTACCTGCTTGCCTGATCCAAAGCGTACGTCCTGTATATACTCCGAAGGTATTTCACCAAGAAATTGCGATGGCATGGGATAATAATCTTTCCCATATAATCGGCGGCGTTCGGCATAGGTTAATACCAGATGTTGTCTGGCTCGGGTAATACCCACATAACACAGCCGTCGCTCTTCCTGTAATCGCCCGCCTTCGCTACGCGCTCTTTCAGAGGGGAACAAACCCTCTTCCACTCCACATATAAACACGAGTGGAAACTCCAGACCTTTAGCGGAATGTAATGTCATTAACTGAACACAGTCTTCCCAGGCTTCAGCCTGGGCATCGCCTGCTTCAAGAGCGGCATGCGCCAGAAATGCAGTCAGCATATCCATCTCAATCACATCGCTGTTATGAAAATCAAAGCCACGGGCTGCATTCACCAGTTCCTGCAAGTTTTCTACCCGCGCCTCGGCTTTTTCACCTTTTTCCTGACTGTAATGTGTTAACAACCCACTATGCTGAATCACGTGTTCGGTTTGTTCATGCAACGGCAATTTTTCAACCGTTTGCTGCATACTCTCAACTAGTTGCAGAAAGCCTTTTAGCGCATTACCTGCACGGGCAGTCAACCCGGGCTGCTGTACGAGATATTCTGCAGCCTTCCACATAGACGTATTCATATCCTTGGCAAGTTCACGCAGCTGCTCTACTGTTTTGTTTCCAATACCTCGCGTTGGCTGATTAATGACGCGCTCAAATGAGCCATCGTCAGCGCGATTGGCTAACAGGCGTAAATACGCCAGGGCATCCTTGATTTCTGCACGTTCAAAAAACCTTAATCCGCCATAAACACGATACGGCAGGCCATCCATCATTAACTGCTCTTCAAACAATCGTGACTGTGCATTTGAGCGATATAGTATGGCTACATCAGAGCGTGCATTTCCCTGTTCCAGCCAGCGTTTAATACTGTCGATAACATAGCGCGCCTCATCCTGTTCATTAAAGGCCGCATACAACTGTATCGGCTCGCCCTGTTCGCCCTGGGTCCATAAATTTTTTCCCAGTCGATCATCATTCCGTGAAATGAGCGCATTGGCCGCATTGAGTATGGTGGAAGTAGAACGATAATTTTGCTCCAGCCTTACCATCAGGCAGTCCGGAAAATCTTTTTTGAAGGAATGAATATTCTCGACTCGCGCACCGCGCCAGCCATAAATGGCCTGGTCATCATCACCCACAATAAATAAATGCGCACCCGTGTTTCCGTTCTGGCCGGATTTATCCTTTGCAAGCAATCGAACCCAGGCATATTGAATCGTATTGGTATCCTGAAACTCATCCACCAGAACGTGGCGGAATCGGCTGCGATAATGTGCTCGCAGTTCCTGGTTATCACGTAACAACTCCAGTGTGCGTAATAACAATTCTGCAAAATCAACAACACCCGCGCGTTGGCACGCCACTTCATAGGCTGTATAGATACGTAACAGTTGCTGTTGTACCGGGTCGCCACCACTGTCTATATGCTGCGCTCTTAATCCTTCATCCTTGCGTGCATTGATAAACCCGGTAATCATTTTTGGAATCCAGCGCGTTTCATCCAGCTCCAGGGTTCGCAACACCCGCTTAACCATACGCAATTGATCGTCGGAATCGAGCACCTGAAATGCCTGTGGCAAATTGGCTTCTTTCCAGTGCGTGCGCAGCATACGATGAGCAAGGCCATGAAAGGTACCGACCCACATACCGCTGACCGGCATCTGTTGCAGCGCTTCCACGCGATGCCGCATTTCACTGGCGGCTTTGTTGGTAAAGGTTACTGCCAGTAATGAAAACGGTGAAACACCTTCAACCTGTATTAGCCAGGCCATGCGGTGAACCAGCACTCGCGTTTTGCCACTACCAGCTCCGGCCAATACCAGCATAGGACCGGGCGGTGCGGTTACTGCTTCGCGTTGAGCCGGATTGAGACCATCTAATATGTGGGATACGTCCATAGGCAGGGATTCTAACAATTCATCTGTAAGCTGTGCGCACTATTTGGCAGGCTCGCAGCATAGCATTACCACCCGTACTTGCGAATTTCACCATTGCCACCCGACATTCACCCCCACAGTGGCGGTATCTGATTCCAGTGCTTTATCCCATTGCACGGCCAGTGAATAATCTGCGTCAAAATAATAAGTTGCCTCAACAGTCGCATAATCACTCGACTTCAAATCAATAGCAGATGTTATGCGGCTGAAACGGGCGTCCACTCCAATATTATTTTTAATCACATCAATACTCACGCTAGTTTGCTTATCTGCCAGCGCCTCAGCCTGGTTTAATACGAATGTCCGAATCAGGTTTCTTAAAGATGTAATGTTTTCCGCAATTCTGATATTTTCAGCATAATCGAATTGTCGGTGTTCAAGCCGCATGGAAACCAGCATCCAGCTGTATCCCAATCCTGTATGCCAGGCCGTGCGATCAACCTCGAAAGATCTGCGTTGTATCAGTTGAGACCTGGGTAAAAATATTTCGGCTTCGCCGTATTGATATCCCAGCAGAAATAGCCAGGAATTATAACGAGTTGTGGATTCAATAATATTGTCCCGCGTTTCAAGTACTTCGGTTTTACCGGACCACGCCACATCAACGCGAACACTGAAATCATTGAAAGGATTGCTACCAACGCCAACAGACCAGTCACTGGTGGTGACAGCATAACGCTGCTTATTACCACTAACATATAATTGTGCCGCATCCACAGCCTGTGACAAGGAGACACCATAATACCTGGCACCATCTAAATCACTGCCTGCATTCACCAGCAATCCTGACCGCGCAGGTTCATCATCCAGTGTTAACCAGAAGTCATCATCTTGCGCATACACCATCTGACACAGCAGTAAACCTGCCAGGCTATAAACAAGCGATTTCATGTTATGCCACACGCATAAAAATTCATGCCGGCATTATACCGGCATGGATAGTCTGTAACGCAGATTTTTCTGCCAGGTAATTTCGAACGTTACGAGTGTTTATTACATTAACTGCAGCATCTTACTCACCAAATGCATGCACACCGCTTTCGGCTGTGTTGCCATTCAATGCTCTGACGAATTCGCTCCAGATAACATAAACTGCAATGGTCACGCCAAGGCCAATCGCAAACAGGCCTTCGTTGCTGCTACGCGGTGCAATCAATGACATCTCTGGCAGACTCATTAATT
>JACPVK010000246.1 GCA_016191795.1 Gammaproteobacteria bacterium | reverse complement strand
GCGTTTTATCCATTCGTTGTGGCCCGACATAAAATCACTTGCTTTTGCCTTATTGCCAGAAAACTTGAGTAGTACGATAAACATAAAATCAGCTCTCCTTATTAAATTGATATGACTAATGGCTTTAAATCATATGATAACGGCAATGAATTGTTCGTTAAATGGCTCTTATCCATTTAGTCTCTTCAATCACAGTTAACATCCATTTCATCACCGTAGGATGGGTGGAGCGTAGCGCAACCCATCATTGAGTTACTGAACAAAAGGCTGCTGTTAATTTAATGGCTACGGATCAAACGCTTCAAATGTGGCGATGACAAACGGATGATCACTTGGCGATGCCTGGGCACAAAAATTGGCGTTGTAATCAGTCGGGCGATAGCTGCCTTTAACCATTACATAATCAATACGCTGGTTGCTGCATATGCTTGAGTTGTCCTTGTTCAAAAATACAAATGGATCGACAAACAGGCTGCGTAATAAATCGACCTCGGTCGTGGAGCCAACAAAGTCCGGTGTGTTGAAATCAGGACCATCGTGATCCTGCGGGCCAAAGCCGGAGTAGGCATTCATATCTCCCGCCACAAATTTGGCCGGCGCTGTCGAGGCATTGGCAAAATCCAGTATGGCCTGTGCCGCCTGCAGGCGATGCGGGTCTGAATCGCATGCACACAGCTGACGATCCCCTGCACCTCGAATGCCCCAGTGCGTACCAATGATTTGATGCGCAACGCCATCAATCGTCGTTGTAACACTCAGGATATTGGATAGCCCGGAAGGGTAATTACCGGGCGGGTCAATGGTTCGGATTTGTTCACCGTAAAGTGGTGTGCGCGATGCAATTGCAATATCACCGCCCGGGTGCATTTTTACATGGGGCATGCCCGCCGCACTGGCAATAAACTGTGCCTCCGAAAGTGATTTAACTTCCGTTAACACCCACACATCGGCCATCGACCCGAGTTGCTCGCCCCAGCGTTGATGATCGGATTGCGGATGATTGCCGGGCGCATGTAAATTGAAAGTCGCCACTTTCAAGGGATCAACCGCTACTAATCCTGCGGGTTGCAGTTGGGTGAATGCACCCGCGCCATTTTCGGACGATGCACGGATATTGAGTGATATAACCGCTCTGTCCCGGCTGCAACGTGCGCGATAGTTGGCCACCTTAAAGGTAAAACTTTTTGTCAATTTGGTGGGTAATCCGTTACCGCTCACCGGAGCAGTCTGTGTTTCTGAAAAAACCTGGCTGGTACCTACATCCTTGCAGTTGATATTAACGCTGAAGTCCAGCGTGATATTTTTAATGCCTGATTCAATATCCTCAGCCGTCGCTACAAACAAAACCTCATCGGCGCGACGTGCATGGCGAGATTCGGCAGCCGTGGAGTTTTGATCAATCAGCAAATCTTTTTGTAAACCGGCTGTACCCAGTCTGAGCAGCGCCGGCGTCGTGTCTGCGGTATTGTTGGAAGGCACAGTCGGTACAGGCGTGCAAGCAAACAGCACAGTACCAACGTTTAGAAGCAGAAATAACCTGATGAAATTTTTCATATTTAATCCTTTAGCTGTGTGTTGGAAAACTCAAAATCAAATGATTTGACGCAAAGACGCAAAGAAAACCAAAGTCAGGGTAAAACAAAAAACCTTACGCAAACAGCGTGCGTTTAAGTTCAGTTGCCGCACATGCCTGTGGTCTCCCTCCCGCCAGATTTCTTATCCTTCGCGTCTTTGCGTCCGGTTTTTATTCCTGTGTAGTTTTTTCAACAAGTTAGTTATTAAATACTCGGCGGGTATTCCGCAAACACCGGCAATTCCTTGCCATCGCACGACCAGGCGGCGCGTGAATCCTGGAAGATGCGAGCCTGTGGCTGCATGTCCGGTTCATTATCCAGCGAGCCGGCGGGAATGATGACTACATCCATGTTTGTATCATAACGCGGCAGGCGGCCGCCGCATTGCGTGCAAAAACTATTGGTAAAGCGTTCCGCTTCCGGCACCTTGTAACGTTTAATTAAATGTTCACCCTGAAGCCAGGTTATTTTTTCGTCCGTACTGCTTTTCACAGCAATATTCGACGCATGGCCGGTACCGGTTGCGCGGCGGCAGCGCTGGCAATGGCAATGGTAAAAAGTTTTGGTGGTGCCGGTGATTGTGTATTGCACCGCGCCGCAGAGGCAGCGTCCGGAGAAGGTGTGTGGCATGATTGTACTCCCTGTGTTCGATGTTGTTAAAGTTCTCTTACTCGAATGACGGCTCCTACCGTTTTAAGTAAGCACCATTTGATTCAAAGCCCTTCAATGGTATCCCGGTGGTTAATGTACCGTTATTGATCATCTCCTGTCTGGAGGTATTTAAATCCGTCATGCTGTTACTGAAGTTTTTATAGGCTGGCGGTCTGTATTGCAAATGACAGTAATAAGTCTGCCTTGTGCCTTGAATGATTTTGCCGGGCACGAATACAAAATTCTGCCAGTTGCTGGCATATGCCGGGTCATAAGTGCCTGATGTTTTCCAGAAATCAGGTATCACATCGGCCACAGCAAGTTTTTTAATGAGTTCTGCCGGTGCATACTGGCTTTCGGCGATTTCCCACTGTGCCCGAATGTCTTCCGTGGAATAAACAAGCAGCCTGTAGTAGTCATGTTTATTTTCACCAAATAGAACAAACCCGTTGGATTCTGTTGTGAGGTAGTATTCCTTGATATTGTTGTCTCGGCATATCTCGGAGAAATAATCGGCAAAGGCGTCTTCGAACATAAAATCGGGAATAACTGCGCCCGAGCAATAAAAACGTTTACTGACTTCGCGAAAATAAGCCTGTTGTTGTTTTTGTATTATATTATTCAGTTTTTCGCTGAGGTTTGTATCGTTCTTGTTTAGATAGCCACAGATGACACCGTCATTTAGCGCATTGATGGCATCGCTGGTATCGAACACACCGGTTAGCAATATTTTTCTTATTTCTGGTCTCTGGATCCTGCTACATAACTCAAGACCGTTGATTGAGGGCATTAAATAATCGACTATGACAACGGATGTTTCGTGGAATCTGTAGGCATTGAGGGCCTCCTCCTTAAGATTGGAAAAATCCCAGGGAACCAGTTGTGTTGACAGGGATCCGGCCTCATCCGTTGGTATGCCACGGCAGGTCTCATAGATGCCGGGATGGTGCAGTGTATTAATGTCGGCTAGCGCTTCACTAACATCAGCATAGCATTTGAAAAGAATTTCTTTGTCTATATGCCTGCTGAGGCTATCGAGAAAGCTGATGTCATCGTCTATTAGTATGACTTTAGTGGGGTGATAATAAGGAAACTGGTCTATCATTCTTCTCTATCCCTGGAAAGCGCAAAATAAATTCACAATACCCCCCTTCCTGTGAATCTAATTCAATGCTTCCTCCAAAGCTGTTCATTACTCGGTCGCAAAATGCCAGACCAAGGCCGTGGCCTACACCTGCAGGTTTGCTGCTGTAAAAATTGTCAAAAACATAAGGCAGGTCCTGTTTGGAAATTCCGCTACCCGTGTCCCTGAAATGAAGGCGACTTGTATTATCCTCGAGATCTATCCAGATTTCAATATGTCCTTTCATTGCTCTGGAAATGGAATACAAGGCATTTTTCAGTAAATTATAAATGACATAGATAAATAAAACGTCTGAGCCGTGAAAGTCAAAGTCCGGTGATTCTCTGAAAGTGACCTTTTCTTTCTCGCCTTTCTGAAACGGATAGGTCGATATGGCTTCGTGTATACATGACCTGATTGAAAAAATTCCGTAATCCTTTGAATCAGGTTTCTCCGAGCGTAGATTTGCCAATAACATGTCAATGGTAAAATTAGCCTGGCGAACAGTTTTTATTATATTGTTGCTTATATTATTCGGAATATAGGG
>JACPVK010000001.1 GCA_016191795.1 Gammaproteobacteria bacterium | reverse complement strand
GATGTCAATTCCGGCCTTAAAATTTATGGGCCCGTTGGTTGCGATGCGTGTGACAAGGGTTATAAAGGTCGAACCGGCATTTATCAGGTAATGCCCATCTCCGATACTATGGGACGAATTATCATGGCCAATGGTAGTGCGACTGATCTCGCCGACCAGGCTAAAAAAGAAGGCATAGCCGATCTTCGCCAGTCTGGCCTGAAAAAAGTAAAAGACGGCATCATCGGCCTTGAAGAATTGAACCGCGTAACGAAGGAATAGCCATGGCAAAAACAGCTTCAATGAAATCCAGTAAAGCCGCCAAACCGGTTATCAAGAAACAGATATTTATTTGGGAAGGCACCAGCCGTGACGGCAAAAAAGTCACGGGCGAAACACCGGCCGCCAATAGCGACATGATCAAGGCTGATTTGCGTCGCCAGGGCATAGTCCCCAAACGCGTCAAGAAAAAAAGCAGTGTTGCCGCCAGCCAGCAAAAAATTACGGCAGGTGACATTGCCATCTTTGCGCGCCAGCTTTCCACCATGATGCGAGCAGGCGTACCACTGGTACAGTCCTTTGACATTACCGGCAATGGTCACTCCAATCCCGCCATGCGTAATTTAATTCTTTCCATTAAGTCCGATATTGAAGGTGGCGGAACTTTCGCTTCTTCACTACGTAAACATCCATTGCACTTTGATGACCTGTTTTGCAATCTGGTAGAAGCGGGTGAACAATCGGGCGCGCTGGAAACCTTGCTCGATAAAATTGCTATTTACAAGGAAAAGACCGAATCTTTGAAAATCAAAATCAAGAAAGCGGTAACCTACCCTATTATCGTCATCTGTGTGGCATTTATTGTTACCGCCATTCTGTTGATATTTGTTGTACCTGTCTTTGCCGATCTATTCAAAAGCTTTGGCGCCGAATTACCGGCCATTACACAGTTTTACGTCAACATGTCCAATTATCTTGTAGAAAGATGGTACATAGTTCTGTTTGGCCTGGTTGGGATCATTACCTTTTTTATTGAAGGCTACAAACGTTCTCCCGCATTTCGTGAAGCCATTGAACGTACCAGCTTAAAAGCACCGGTTGTTGGTGATTTAACCATGAAAACATCTGTTGCCCGTTTCGCGCGTACACTGGCCACTATGTTTGCTGCAGGTGTACCGCTTGTTGAAGCTATGGATTCCGTTGCCGGCGCCGCTGGTAACATCCAGTACAAAAAAGCCATCTTGCAAATTCGTGACGGCCTGGCGAGTGGCCAGCAATTACAGGCTGGTATGAAAAACTTTCCTGAGTTATTCCCAAACATGGTGGTACAAATGGTAGCCATTGGTGAAGAATCGGGCGCGCTTGACACCATGCTTACCAAGGTTGCAGATTATTATGAAGAGCTGGTTGATGCTGCCGTCGATTCACTAACTGCCATGCTGGAGCCTGCAATCATGGCTTTTCTTGCGGTTGTTGTCGGTGGCTTGATCATTGCCATGTATATGCCCATATTCAAACTGGGTGAGGTTGTTCGATAAAGTATGGAGTTCATCGGTCTCCTGCAGCAAAACATTGCCGTGTTTTACAGCCTGATTATCTTTACAGGTCTTGCTGTAGGCAGCTTTTTAAATGTGGTTATTTATCGCCTGCCTCGAATGATGGAGCAGGAATGGCGATCCCAATGCCGTGAACTACTGGGCCTGCCGTCAGCAGAAGACAACCTGGGAAACACACAAAAAATTAGCCTGGCTTTTCCGGCATCTGCCTGCCCAAAATGTGGACACAAAATTCGTTTTTGGGAAAACATTCCAGTACTCAGCTATCTGTTTCTAAAAGGTAGCTGCTCTAACTGCGGTAATAAAATATCACTTCAATATCCGCTTATCGAAGCAGCCACAGCCATATTGTCAGTGGCTGTCGCCTGGCAATTTGGTGTCAGCTGGCAGACGCCACTGGCATTATTACTCACCTGGTCACTCGTAGCTCTGACCATGATCGACTTCCACAAGCAGCTACTACCTGACAGCATCACCTTACCTGTCTTATGGCTGGGTTTAATCGCCAATATATTTGAAGTTTTTACTACCCTGGAATCAGCTGTAATAGGGGCTATCGCCGGGTATCTCGCCCTGTGGAGTGTTTACCATCTATTCAAGCTCGTCACAGGCAAGGAAGGTGTGGGTTATGGTGATTTCAAATTACTCGGCGCGCTGGGAGCCTGGCTGGGGTGGAAAATATTGCCACTCATCATTTTGCTCTCTTCATTGGTTGGGGCAATCATAGGCATTGCATTAATCGTTATTACCCGCCATGACAAAAATATTCCCATACCCTTTGGCCCTTATCTCGCCATTGCCGGCTGGATTGCTCTCATCTGGGGTGATGACATGATTCGTATCTGGCTTGGATAATGACACGCCTCTAAATAGGGGACTTTTTCCTGACTGGAATCACGGTAGTGTTATGCAAGCACTAAGACTGCCAGTATACAACGATCAAATTCTTAATCCTGACCAGATACCCATGCCAATTAGAACAGGTAGCTAATCAAAATGAGTCTGCTCAGCTCGTTGAAAATAATGCCAGACATGGGTATCTCAGTGACTAAGGCCCTTTTGGAGAGAGTCGCGTGTTTACAGTGGCACTAACAGGCGGCATAGGCAGCGGGAAATCGGTTGTCGCTGATCTGTTTGCTAAAATGGGTGTACCCATTATCGATACTGACATCATTGCCAGGGATCTGGTGCAACCAGGGAAACCGGCACTGGCCGATATCAAACAGTCGTTCGGCAGAGATGTCATTAAAAAAAATGGTGAACTCGACAGGGTCAAACTGGCTCGACTGACGTTTAGCAGTACACGATTACGCAAACAACTGGAGGATATCCTGCATCCCCGGATTCACGCAGAAATACGCCTGAAACTGCAAAAACTGGAGAGCCCTTATGCAATCATTGTTATACCCTTGCTGGTAGAAACCGGGCAGGTCGCAGCCTATAACCGTGTACTGGTTGTGGATTGTGATGAATCAACACAAATGAGCCGCGTCATTCAGCGCGATCGGCGCAGTGAAGATCAGATCAGAGCCATCATGGAGGTACAGGCTAAAAGGCCTGATCGTTTATCATGGGCAGATGACATTATTGAAAATAACGGGACTTTGCAGGATCTTGAGCAAAAAGTAGCCCAATTACATCAAGCCTATCTCAAAATGGCAGAAACTTAATATGCGGCAATCTTGTATTCACAATTTTTTATGCAACAATAAGCCACCTTTTCAAACAGGCACGACTTGCGGTGAGTGAAAAACTTATCTTCGAACAGCCATTAAATGAGCGTATACGCACATTTTTGCGCATGGAGTATTTATTCGACCAGTTCGAGCAGCACATGCAGCATAGCTCACCGTGGGATACCCATAGTGCCGTTAAAGCCGTTATTGATATTCTTGGCATGGTTAGCCGTAGCGATATAAAACGCGAAACCATCAAGGAACTGGAAAGACAAAACACTAACCTGCGCTCATTTATTGAGATACCCAACATCAATCATGGGCGGCTGAGTTTGTTGAT
>JACPVK010000245.1 GCA_016191795.1 Gammaproteobacteria bacterium | reverse complement strand
GTAAATGCATTGATGAGCTTCATGGCATTAGTAACATGGGCCAAACCCTGCAACAAAATGAACTGTTAAATGCCATTCGGCAGCGACGCTCTGTCCCAGGTGGATTATGTGATTTTGATTTGCCGGTTTATTCCTACTGGCTCAATCAACCCCTTGAGCATCGTCAAAAAATTATTCAGGAGTGGTTTGCACCCTTCGTAGTACTCAATACTTCCATACGCCTGGTATTACAAGTCATTCGTGATAGCTCTCAGCCGGTGGACCAGATAGCTGAAGGTGGCTTTTTTCAAAAAAATATGGAAACCAATCAGTCCTGCTTGTTAATACGCGTATTACTGCCGGAAAACGCAAATATATTCCCCGAAATCAGTGCCGGTAAACACCGGTTTTCCATCCGCTTCCTTAAAACCCAAAACCCGGCGTTTCGGCCTGAGCAGGAAATGCAAAACGTTCACTTTCAACTGGCTTGTTGCGTACTATAAAAACATCATCCCGAAGCCATACAACCGGCTAATGGCTGGCAGCTTCAAAATCAAAATCACCGCGCCACCACAGGTTTTGATATTTCACTTCCAATGTTGCATTCCAGTCGCTGCGACCCATACTGCAAACTGGCAATATAACCTCGGATTGCCATAAGCCATTGCCGATATTGACCAACCTGTAGCGCTGAATCCCCATATCCATATTCTTCATACGAAATTGCATAATGGCTTCTGCAACATCAGCCTTCGTCGTCATCTTCACAACAAAAGGCGACATGACGATAGCAGGCGAGGCAAACTCAAGCTCCAGTGTCGCATCTGATAAACGGACTTTACAATGTGTTGGAACTGACTCACACGATAGTGACGTCACGGGATGAAACGCCGCTTCTTCCGGGTTTTGCAACCTGCTACCGGCAATCCAGGACAAAATGAATACCATGCAAATTACGACTAGCCAAATAACCTTGTTCTTCACTTGCCACCCCATAATTCAGAAATAGCAGCAATACCTTGCCCACCTGCTTGCCTTGCTACATTAATATCAGATGCATGCATACCGCCCAGAGCAAACACCGGTATATTGATAGCTGAAGTTAAATCCGCAAACGCTTGCCAACCCATTCCGGATTTTTCGGGATGACTTGATGTGCATTGAACAGGAGACAAAAGCGCAAAGTCTGCCTGTAATGTTTCCGCCTGTTGCAAATCAGTCAAATTATGGCATGACACGGATAACAGCCTGTCACGCGTTATCGGCCTGTGATGATACTCAAACAGATCACGACTATTCACATGCAAGCCCAACTGCAACTCATCTGCCAGTTCAGGATCAGAATTGAGCAGCAGTTTTGCCTTGCTGGATTCACATAAAGATTTTGATAAGTGCACTATGGCTTGATAGGTTTCCGTATCACATTTGGCCTTACATCTCAGTTGTATCAGTTTTACACCGAATTGCAATGAACGAACAAGCCTGGTGTTAAAATCATGCAGATTGGAAAAATCACCTGTAATCAAAAGTTTGTCAGGAAGTTGTAACGCGGCAATTATTTTTCTATTAGCAGCAGGAAATGTATCCGGATTGAGGTCGTGAATTGATTGCCACATTAATGGCTGACCTTCTGCTCCATGCTCCTTCCCCTGGAATTCAGTTACCAGCCATACATCGAGCAAAACAGATTTGTCTTTATAATGATGTGTAATTTTGATCAGGGGATGAGCATTCTGGATCCGGATCTGTAATTCTTCACGAATTTCGCGGCATAATGCATCATATACCGCTTCATCTTGCTCGACCTTGCCGCCTGGAAACTCCCAAAATCCACCTTGATGGACATGGTCAGGTCGTTTTGCAATCAACACCTTCTGCTCTGAGTTAACAACTACGGCGACGGCAACATGCACAACATTGCCAGAACCAATACTGTTACGTTCTGTATTCTGCATTGATCTTGACGTAATCGTACGAAAAATCGCATGTCCATATTTGTGAGCTGGCGATACCGGCCGACAAGTCAACACGAATATGGATTTCGCTTTCGGCCATAACTTTTTTCCCCTGCGCTTCTGTGTAGCTGGCGGCGCGGCCTCCATTTTCAACAATACACACATCGCCAAGATATATTCTGATCTTGTCGATATCTATATCAACACCCGAACGCCCAACGGCTGCCAGAATACGCCCCCAGTTTGGATCACTGGCAAAAAACGCTGTCTTTACCAGCGGTGAATGCGCAATGGTAAAACCAATTTGTTTCGCGTCCTGAACGGTTCGTGCATTGACGACTTCCAGGGTAATTAACTTGGTGGCACCTTCACCATCTCGCACGATAGCTTGCGCCAGATACGAACAGACCTCATTAATAACCTGTTGCAGGGTGTCGTAATCTTTCCCGGACGCTTTTATTTCTTTATTGCCAGCTTTTCCAGTGGCTATCAGGACACATGCATCATTTGTTGAAGTATCACCATCTACAGTAATCGAGTTAAAGGAATGGTCCACGGCATTACTCAACATTTTATCAAGTAAATTTTGTGACACTGCTGCATCAGTGGCGATGAATGCCAGCATGGTTGCCATATCGGGATGAATCATGCCGGAACCTTTTGCAACACCGGTAATGGTTGTGGTTACACCATCTACATTGAATGTCTTTGTAATACCCTTCAACATGGTATCTGTGGTCATGATACCGCGACCAACTTCCAGCCAGGCATCCTCATTCAGTGCAGAAAATACAACTGGAATACCATTTTTGAATTTTTCCAATGGTAAATTTTCGCCAATAACACCGGTTGAAAATGGCAACACCTGGTTAGCATGACACCTGGCAACCTCAGCCACCATTTCACAGCAACTGGTTGCAGACTGCATACCAATGCTACCCGTCCCGGCATTTGCATTGCCTGCATTAATCAATAAATATCTAGGAGATTGTTGTGATAAGTGACTTTTAGAAACCACAACCGGTGCGGCACAAAACAGGTTTTTTGTGAATACCGCTGCGACCTTGCTACCTTCCGACAGCTCAAATAGAACAAGATCTTTTGCGCCAGCTTTCTTCTTAATACCGGCAGCTATTGCAGCTAGTCGAACACCCTTTACAGGCAATAATACATCTGGCTCTTTCAAACCAACCGCCATACTTGACACCCTCTAGGACAATTTACCATGACACTGTTTATATTTTTTACCCGAACCGCAATAGCAGGGATCATTACGACCAAGTTTTGTTTCTGATCGTACAAAAGGTTTCTGCGTATCTTCTTCTGGCGTGGTTTGTTCATCCCCATGCATGGCATTTATATCATCATGCTGATAATGAATTTCGGCCGGAACCTTTTGCCTCTCACGCTCTAGCGCATCCAGCTCTTCCTGCGTTCTTAACTGAACACGAGATAATAATGAAACCACTTCCTGTTTAATTTTAACCAGCATCTCACTGAACATTTCAAATGATTCACGCTTGTATTCCTGCTTGGGATTTTTTTGCGCATAACCTCGTAAATGAATACTCTGTCGCAAATAATCCATTGCAGCCAAATGCTCCTTCCAGTGATTATCCAATACCTGTAACAATGCATATTTCTCGAAGCGACGCAGTTCAGCGCTGCCTATTAACTTTTCTTTCTCATCATATACATTTACTATCTCATCAATAATCCGTTTATGTAATGTTTCTTCATGAAGCCCATCATCAACCTCAAGCCATTGATGAACTGTCAGCTTTAATCCAAATATTTCTTCGATAGACTCTTCAAGACCAGCCACATTCCACTGCTCTGCCATACTGCCGGCAGGAACATTCTGGGCAAACAGAATCGCTATAACATCCTCTCTCATTGACTGGATAGCCAGAGACACGTCCTCGGCCTGCATAATTTCATTACGCTGTGCATAAATGACCTTACGCTGCTCATTAGCTACATCATCATACTCGAGCAGTTGTTTACGAATGTCGAAATTGTGCCCTTCTACCTTACGCTGTGCATTTTCAATCGCACGCGTCACCCATGGATGCTCGATAGCCTCACCCTGTTGCATGCCCAGTTTTTTCATAAGACCTGCAACACGATCTGAAGCGAATATTCGCATTAGATCGTCCTGCAACGACAGGTAAAAGCGTGTAGATCCGGGATCACCCTGTCGACCGGAACGACCACGCAACTGATTATCTATACGACGTGATTCGTGTCGCTCACTACCAATGACATGTAAGCCACCAGCCGCTATCACCTGCTCATGCCTGGCATTCCACTCATCTCTGATTTTATTTTTTTCGACATCGGTTGCATCAGGCACATCTTTTAATTCCATTAACATATTACCACCGAGCACAATATCCGTACCGCGGCCTGCCATATTGGTTGCAATCGTGACAGCACCCGGACGGCCCGCATCAGCAATAATCTGCGCTTCACGTGCATGCTGTTTTGCATTTAATACGTTATGCTTTATTTTTTGTTTATCCAGCAAAGACGATAGATACTCAGAGGCTTCGATCGAAGCAGTACCTACCAGCACCGGCTGCATTCTACTCTGGCAGTCTTTGATATCATCAGCGATAGCATTAAATTTCTCATCTTTGGTAAGAAATATCAGATCGCCATGATCTGTACGAGCCACCGGTTTATTGGTTGGGATCACCATCACTTCCAGACCATAAATTTGCTGGAATTCAAACGCTTCAGTATCAGCCGTACCCGTCATACCGGATATTTTATTGTACAGACGGAAATAATTCTGGAATGTAATAGAAGCCAGCGTCTGATTTTCATTCTCGATATTTACATGTTCTTTGGCTTCAATGGCCTGATGCAAGCCATCAGACCAACGGCGACCTTCCATTGTTCTGCCTGTAAACTCATCGACAATCACTATGCGACCGCTCTGGACAATATAGTGGACATCTTTTTGAAACAGTACATTGGCTCTTAAACTCGCATTAAGATAATGCAGGAGATTAATATTTGCCGCGCTATACAGGCTATCATTCTCTGTAATAATCCCTTCACGAACCAGAATTCCCTCGATAGTTTCATGACCCTGCTCGGTCATATGTATCTGTCGATTTTTTTCATCTACGGTGTAATCGCCAACATCTTCTTCGCTTTCCGCACGCTTCAGCTCTTTTACGATTTCATTAAATTTAACGTGCATGACCGAATTATCATTAGTCGGCCCGGATATGATAAGTGGAGTTCTCGCTTCATCAATCAGGATTGAGTCCACCTCATCGACTACAGCAAAGTACAAATCTCTCTGCACCTTGCCTTCAACTGTAAAAGCCATATTGTCACGTAAATAATCAAAACCAAATTCATTATTTGTACCGTAAACAATATCGGCCGCATAAGCCTGTTTTTTGCTCGAATGATCCATACCAGGAACCACAATACCGACGCTCATTCCTAAAAACGCATAAAGCCTGCCCATCCACTCCGCATCACGTTTTGCAAGATAATCATTGACAGTAACGACGTGCACGCTTTTGCCGGTGAGTGCATTGAGATAAACAGCCAATGTAGCAACCAGTGTTTTACCTTCACCGGTTCGCATTTCTGCTATTTGGCCGTTGTGTAGTGCTATGGCGCCTATCATCTGTACATCAAAATGACGCATGCTCAAAACACGCTTGCTGGCTTCGCGTACAACTGCAAAGGCTTCGGGTAACAGCATGTCCAGAGCCTCACCCTGCTGGAGACGGTTACGAAATTCGGCGGTTTTTGCGCCCAGCGCTTCGTCACTCAACACCGACAGAGCGGATTCGAATGCATTAATTTTGTTTACTATCTTGCCGTATTTCTTGACCTGACGATCATTGCGGCTGCCTATAAATTTGCGCAGCAGGGAAGCGACCATGGCTGATCCTTTGAATTATTTAATATATGAATAGACAAGCTCATCCCCAGGCGGGGATGAACGAAGGGTGTATTATGCACGAGATGCGTACAGGGCTTAACTATCGAGAAAGGAAATATCTGTAAATTAATTAGCCTGAACAAACTTCAGAGGATTAATCTGACGCCCGTTTTGTAAAACCTCGAAATGGACATGGGGGCCTGTAGACCGCCCTGTAGAACCCATTTCGGCAACTTTCTGACCCTTTTTAACTGTATCGCCAACCTTAACGAGGTTGTCCTGATTGTGACCATAGCGTGTAACAAAACCATTACCATGATTTATTTCTACCAGGTTTCCGTAGCCATAGCGGTCGCCCGACCAGGTAACGACTCCACCCGCAACAGAGAGCACATCGCTGCCTGACTTGGAAGCGAAATCCATTCCCTTATGAAATTGCAATCTGCCGGTAAATGGATTGGTTCTGGTCCCATAGTAGGATGAAACCCAACCCAATTTAATCGGTCGGCCGTCAGGAAAAACCTCTTCCTTAACATGACTGTTGATCAATACTGTTTCCAGAACACCCAATTGTTGTTCACGCTCATCGAGCTCGGAGACCATGGCATCGATCTGGCTGCCGAAATCCAGCTTCAGTGCTGTTATATCTGTCTCTTCAGGACCACCCACACCCGGGGTTTCCTCAAAATTAAATTCACCTGAATCTATCTTGGCAATCTTCACCAGCTTCTGGCCAAGTGCATTTAATCGCGTTGCGTGTGCCTGGATCTGCCCCAGTCGCGCCGCCAGGGCATCAAGATCTGCCTGAGCATTAAAGCGGGTCTGCTCGATAAGATCTCGTTGTAATTGAATTTCGGATTGCATGGATGAAATTTGATCAGATGAGTTTTGGGTATGACCCCACCAGAACCCGGCCAGGGCGACACAACTCGCTATCGCGACAACCATCATCATTAACATAGTCATTTGCAGGGGGCTGCCAACTTGTATGCGGTAAGGACGCCCTCTGAATTTACTGACCAGAATTATATTCATGAATTACTGTGCTTCTTTTTAGTTTATGACCCGGTTGACAACATCACAAATAAACATTCATAAATGTGACATACAATAGCAACCAATTAAACGTATAACTGTTCGCACCAATGAAACGACTTTCCAGCCTGATCAACCCTGAACTAACCAGACGGACACATCAACTGGAGCGTATTGATCAATTACTTAAATCAACTTTACCTGTTGCTGCCCATCAACATATCCAGGCAGTCAATATTGCCGACCGCGAGCTTGTTGTCACAAGTGACTCCCCGGCCTGGTCAACCCGCTTACGCCTTCACATAAACGATATACTGTATATGCTGGATCAATACACTGACTACGGGATTACCAGTATTCACATTCGATTACTTAGAAATCGCAATCCAGCCAGATCCACACCAACGCAAAAAAAACCAATCCTCCTGAGTAAGAACAGCTCCCAGGCCATTAAGCAGGCCGCAGAAAGCGTATCCGACCCCGATCTTAAAAACTCGCTACTCAAACTCTCGAAACGTATAGCGAGTGATCAATAAATCCGAAAACTGTTGTTACGCCTCAAGCATTTACAGGCTGGGTATAAGTAATAGGCGACAGAGCATCATCGGCTACAAATGTCAGCTCTTCCCAGGCATCTACATCTGCGATCAATGTCCGCAGCAATTTATTATTCAGTGCATGACCTGACCGATATCCTGAATAGGCACCGATTAAACTGTGCCCCAACAAATAAAGGTCACCAATAGCATCCAGAATTTTGTGTTTGACGAATTCATCTTCGTAACGCAAGCCGTCTTCATTGAGGATACGGAACTCATCTATACCAATTGCATTTTCCAGGCTGGCGCCCAGCGCAAGATTGTTGGCACGCAACATCTCGAAATCGCTCATAAAACCAAACGTGCGGGCACGGCTGATTTCCTTGACGAAAGAAGTTGATGAAAAATTGATTTCCGCGTTCTGTGGCGAGCCATTAAATACAGGGTGATTGAAATCGATGGTGAAGTTAACTTTAAAACCTTCAAATGGGTCAAACCGAGCCCATTTACCCTGTTCTTCTACAACAACAGAGCGCTTGATACGAATGAAGCGTTTGGCAGCATTCTGTTCAACAATACCGGCGGATTGCAGCAGGAAGACGAAGGGGCCGGAACTACCATCCATGATCGGCACTTCACCAGCACTCAGATCTACATAGGCATTATCTATACCCAGACCGGCCAGAGCGGCTAACAAATGTTCGACTGTCGCAACGGTTACCTGGCCTTCACCAATCGTGGTAGACAACTTGGTATCAACCACTTTATCGGCTGCAGCCACGATATCGACAGGGGATTCCAGATCAGTGCGCCGAAAAACAATACCGGTATCAACAGCAGCCGGACGCAATGTGAGATACACCTTGTTACCTGTATGCAAGCCAACGCCCGTGGCGCGAATAACATTCTTCAGTGTGCGTTGACGAATCAAGGTGTATATCCTTCGTTATTACAGGCAAAAAATTGCAACGCGTGATTATACATACCCCCCATTCAGAGGTATAGTCACGCGTTTTCTATGGCCAGTATAGCCCAATACCTGAAAAATTATTGGGTTAAGCGTCACAAACTATATTTCACATGAACTCTGCCATCAAAATCAATCTGCCTGCCGACGCAAGAAGGCTGGTATATCCAGCATTTCATCATCAAACACACCCGAGGTACCAAAATTGTCACCTGAGGCGCGCTTGCGCAAGACAGTAGGCTTGTCCAGGTCCTCATAGTCTACACTGCCGTTGCGGTTGCGAGGCGGCACCGCTCGAACCGGGTTGGCAGCAGCCTGACCAGCTGTCTGCCGTGCGCCACCAGCACCAAGGCCGGTAGCGACTACAGTCACGCGCAACTCATCTTTCAAGTTCTCGTCGATAGCCGTGCCCATAACCACAATGGCTTCCTCGGATGAGAAGGTACTGATAATAGAACCAATATCTTCCAGTTCGCCCAGAGTCATGGTGGCTCCAGTTACATTAACCAGAATACCCTGAGCCCCGGCCAGATTGACATCTTCCAGCAACGGACTGGCAACAGCATTTTCGGCGGCCTTGCGTGCCCTGCCTTCGCCTCTGGCAACACCCGAACCCATCATGCCCATACCGTTCTGCGACATCACTGTTCGAACATCGGCAAAATCGACGTTTATGACGCCGGGACGGGTAATCAGTTCCGTAATACCCTGCACTGCATTCAACAACACATCGTTGGCACCGCTGAATGCATTCATCAGGTCAAAGTCACGGCCGTATACACTTAATAATTTGTCATTGGGTACAGTGATTAATGAGTCCACATGCTGCGTCAGCTCATTGATGCCATGGAGCGCAATTTTCATACGTTTGGCGCCTTCGAAAACGAACGGCTTGGTCACCACGCCCACTGTCAGAATACCCATATCCCGGGCAATCTGGGCCACTATAGGTGCCGCACCGGTACCGGTGCCGCCACCCATACCCGCGGTAATGAACACCATGTCAGCACCCAATAACATTTCCGATATTCGGTCACGGTCATCCAGCGCCGCCTGACGGCCCACATCCGGATTGGCGCCAGCACCCAGACCGCGAGTGATATTGCCGCCGATATGCAGTGACTTGGCACCCTCGATTTTGGCCAGCGCCTGGGCGTCGGTATTGGCACAGATAAAATCAACGCCGTCGATACCGCTGGCCAGCATATGGCGTACCGCGTTACCACCCCCACCACCGACACCGATCACTTTGATAACAGCATCTTGTGCAACGTTATCCATCAGTTCAAACATTGGCATACTCCTCGTTCATATTCGTTATATTGTTTATTGATTGTTGATTGCACACCCGAGTCATAAGGACGGGCGCGACGTTAGTTAAAAGTTTCCCTGAAACCAGGTTTTCATTCGTTCCCATACACCTTTCACGCCCCCCTCGGATGAAAAATAACTTCGCCCCGCCTGGCGATGCTGTTCACCGAACAGCAACAGCCCGACCCCCGTTGCATAAATTGGATTACTCACCACATCCGACAAACCGCTGACGTACTGAGGCAAGCCCAGCCGCACCGGCATGTGAAAAATCTCTTCTGCCAGATCAATCACGCCTTCCATTTTTGAACTGCCGCCTGTCAGCACAACACCGGCTGCAATCATTTCCTCAAATCCACTACGACGTAATTCGGCCTGCACCAGACTAAGCAGTTCGTCATATCGCGGCTCCACCACTTCGGCCAGTGTCTGGCGAGATAATTTGCGCGATGGCCGGTCGCCGACCGATGGCACTTCAATGGTTTCATCAACATTGGCCAATTGCCGCAAGGCACAGGCATATTTAATTTTGATTTCTTCGGCATATTGCGTTGGTGTGCGCAAAGCGACAGCAATATCGTTGGTGACCTGATCGCCGGCAATTGGAATCACCGCGGTATGGCGTATGGCGCCATCGGTGAACACCGCAATATCCGTTGTGCCACCACCTATATCCACCAGGCACACTCCCAGTTCTTTTTCGTCTTCGGTTAATACTGAATAACTCGAAGCCAGCTGTTCCAGAATCACGTCATCCACTTCCAGGCCACAACGACGTACACACTTGATAATATTTTGCGCCGCACCAACAGCACCGGTTACAAGATGCACCTTGGCTTCCAGGCGCACGCCCGACATACCAATCGGTTCACGAATACCTTCCTGGTTATCGACAATAAATTCCTGTGGCAACACATGCAAAATACGTTGGTCCGCCGGTATCGCCACGGCACGCGCCGCATCTATAACCCTGTCCAGATCTTCTTCACTGACTTCACGGTTTTTTATGGCCACTATGCCATGTGAATTCAGGCTCTTGATGTGACTGCCGGCGATGCCTGCATACACCGAGTTAATCTGGCAACCCGCCATTAACTCTGCTTCTTCTATGGCACGCTGAATAGATTGCACGGTAGATTCAATATTCACCACCACGCCCTTCTTCAGCCCGCGCGAAGGATGTGAGCCCAGGCCGACAATTTCTATTTGCCCCTCGGGCGTGATTTCTCCGACTATCGCCACCACTTTCGAGGTGCCTATATCCAGTCCCACTATCAAATTTTTATCTGATCGTCTGCTCATGCTTGCCCTTTTTTTCAGCTACGGCGCCAGGCCACTGCGAGGCCATTGGTGTAACGCATATCAACGTGTTTTATTTGTTCCAGTTTTGGCTGGAAATAATCACCATAAACATCCACAAAACGCTGCAGACGCACATGTTCATCTTCTCGTCCCAGTCGTAATTCCAGCCCCGATGCCATGTATAAAGTCCATGACCTGCGCGCATCAACGCGAATCGTCTTAATTTGCTGACTGGTGCTCGCCAGTTCGGTTTGCATACTACCCAGCTCCTGCAACAAAGTTTTTTCCAGGCCTTCCGGACCTTCCAGTTTTGGTAACGCCAGCGCACCAATTTGTCCGGGCACAAACAACACACCGCGCGAACTTAACAGGCGACCATCACCCCACCAGGCTGCCGGCTGTTTTTCCATTACGCGAATGCGCAAACCGTCCGGCCATTGGCGACGCACCGTTGCGTCTTCCACCCAGGGCAACACCAGAACCGCTTCACGTACCTGCTGCAGATTCAGTGAAAAAAACCCACCCTGTACATGCGGCATTGCGGTGCGTTGCAAATCATCTCGTTTCAAATAACGAAACTCACCTTCAATTTGCACCGAATTAATGGGTAAAAATGTGTCGGGATCGAATGCCGACCAGGCCCATGCGAGCACCACAACAAAGGGCATGGCCATCACACCGCGTCGCATCCAGGGCGAAGCCCAAATCGCTGTCAATCGGTCCAGCGCAACAGCTAAACGACCACCTAACAGCGGTTGTTTGCGCGGCCTGGCCGAAGATCGCGATTTGTGATCAAACATCACGGCAAAGTCTCCTGCAAAATCATGATGACCAGTTGCTCAAAATTAATACCTGCCTGACGCGCCGCCATCGGGACCAGGCTGTGATCCGTCATGCCGGGCACGGTATTCACTTCAATTAACCAGGGCTGACCATGTTCATCGAGCATAAAATCAACTCGACCCCAACCTTTGGCATGCACGGCACGAAATGCTTTCAACATTATCTGCCCCAGCTCTGCTTCACGTGCAGCAGTTAATCCGCATGGGCAGATATAACGCGTGTCATTTGCCAGGTACTTGGCGTTGTAATCATAAAATTCGTGCGGCGTTTCCAGCTTTATCATGGGCAGTACGCGTTCACCCAAAATGGCGCAGGTATATTCGCCACCCTTGATAAATTTCTCGGCTATCACCGGTCCACCGCAATCACGTGCGATGTTATAGGCGGCTGACATTTCTTCCGTATGTTTCACTTTACTAATACCAATACTGGAACCTTCCAGCGCCGGTTTCACCATCAGTGGCAAACCCAGTTTTACAATGGCTTCTTCACAATCCGTTTCCGATTCGAGCAAGGAAAATTGTGGCGTTGGCAAATCGTTACTCAGCCAGATTTGTTTGGTTAACAACTTGTCCATACCAATCGCTGAACCCAGCACACCGGAACCGGTATAGGGAATCTGCAAAATGTCGAGCAGACCCTGAATCTGCCCATCTTCGCCGCCGCGACCATGCAAAATATTAAACACGCGATCAAAGCCCGATAACTTGCCGGCAATATCACGACCCACGTCAACAGCCACCGCATTCACACCTTGCGATACCAGCGCATCCAGCACCGCCTTGCCACTTTT